>JAKJFY010000023.1:23035-25587 GCA_022704665.1 Spirochaetota bacterium
ATTGCATCTATCATGGCTGCCATTCGTTGACATGCTGCCCTTATGCGCTGAAGATAATCCTGTCCTTCTCGATCGAGCCGATCCTCGTAATCTTCTTGCAGAGCTTGGCTGAAACCATCAATGCTCCTAAGCGGCGCACGCAGATCATGGGAGACGGAATATGTGAATCTCTCTAGTTCCTGGTTTACTTGCTCTAGCTCCTTACGAAGCTTCGTTTCTGTCATATCGACGACAGTGATGAGTGTCGCTCTTGCTCCATTGTATTCGATCGCCGTGTTGCTTATGAAGGCAGGCATGAAACTACCGTCCTTTCTGACCATCCGCATCTCATAAGTCTCGATGACTTCTTTCCCGCTATATCTATCGTGAGCTCTGGACATAATAAGCTCTCTTTCGTCAGGATGGATTAGTTGTAAGATAGGAAGACCTATCATTTCTTCCTCGGAGAATCTCAACATGGATGCAAACTGCCTGTTTGCAAAGACCATCTCGGCATTCTGATGAATCCCGATGCCGACCAATGCATGATCCACAAGAGCTTTGTATTTCTCTTCAGATTTCTTGAGTTCTTCTGTCCGAGCCGCAACTAGTTCTTCGAGCGATTCTTTATACCGGCTTAATTCCTCTTCTATTTTCTTGCGTTCCGTGATATCCCGAAAAATGAGTACGCTGCCTGTTCTCCCACCAAAGCGATCCAGAATCGGCGAAGAAGCGACATTGAAATGTCGCTCAGAGTCCTTGTCCTTGAAAGCGATGTCTTCATCGGCGACCTTCGCTGGCGTTAGCAACAAGTTTTTTATCATAGCTTCGGTTTTTTCAGGATCCTCTGTTCCGCTCGAAACTAGAGAAACTATACTAAGAAAATCTTTACCGATAGAATCGTGCCTCTTGATACCCAGCATGGTCTCCATGGATGGATTTGCTTCTTCTATTTTGCCATTTTTATCTATAACGATGATCCCATCTTCGATTGCTTCGAAAATAGAACCCAGAGAAGCCTTTCTATACTTTATAATTGCATAGGCTTGAAGCGAGATAAAGACGAGGATGGGCAAAAAACCAATCGGATAGAAATGAAGCGATGGAATCGAGGAAAGAAAGTCGATCGAAGCCAATGCAGCTATCGATAAGGATATCATAGACAGCCTTATCTGGTCCCGCTTTGCCCCAGACTCCATTTGTCTAATGGCTTTTCGATCGAGCTGGAGAGATCGAATTATAAGAGCGGAAAAGAAAAGCAAGAAAGGTATTGCCAATGGACCAAATACTATATCATAGCCATAAAATCGTTCTTCCACAGAAGCGATAAGCCAATCTGTCAGCAGACCCAAAATATAGAAAACTAGAGCAATTGAATAATTTGCAAAAACATAGCGCTTCTTTTGCTCGAACAAGCCCAGCGATGTTATTGTAAAAAAGTATATCCCAGGGGCGATCATGATAATTCCTAAAAATATGAATACTTTAGAAATAGACAGTATTAATACTGTATTCTTCATTGAATAGATTATACCGGTACCGCATTGCCAAATACTGGCACTTGCTGTCATGACAAAAAAGGATTGGCTTACAATATTCTTATCCTGTAAGAGGACATAGAGCCCAAGCAATAAAATCAAGAGAGAAGTAATAAACATGGGAATGGAATATGGATTCAAGAAATAGTTTGCACTATTAAAGAACTGACTCAGCATCTATTCCCCTTGCTCAATCGAGCTATACCCAATCTAGAGAGATGCCTTACTAATTTATATTCTGCTGCATTCAAGAGGCATTTTCAAGACTTTAGACTTTAAAAAGATTTATGGCTTGCCTTGCTCGATAAATATGAGGCAAACAGGCAGACAGATAAACTCTCGCAGAATGCGGGTTAGCATGTTATAATGCGTATATTTTGCTCATGGATAAACCTTATAATACCATTACAAGGAGCCTAGCATGATCGATTTAGCCATCGACGAATCACAAAGAAAAAAGAATATCGAACATTGCAAGAAAAGAGGAATTTTTCTGCCAACTTTTGCCCAGATGCGCGATCCCGCAAAGATACCAGCTGCAATAAAGGCCGAACTCTACGGTATTGGCCTTTGGGATGTACATCCGCGGAATCTATTCAGAGTCAACTGGCACAATGAGCCCAAGGAATTTGGGGGCGGTTTTGGATCGGTCAATTTCATCGAAATTCCTCGATCTATCTCTGGCACAAAAGCCCGAATTATCGGACTCTCAGGCAAATGGTTCCCTACCGGCGCACATAAAGTCGGCGCAGCTTACGCCTGCCTTGCTCCCGAGTTAGTAACAGGCAGGTTCGACCCTACCAGCAAGAAGGCTGTTTGGCCGAGCACAGGCAATTATTGCAGAGGCGGGGCATATATTTCGCGCTTGCTAGCCTGCCCGAGCGTCGCAATTCTCCCAGAAGGAATGAGCCGCGAGCGATTCGATTGGCTCAAGACTATGGCCGAAGAAATCATAGCCACGCCAGGAAGCGAATCTAATGTAAAAGAAATCTTCGATAAGTGCGTCGAGCTGCAAAAAACTCGCCAAGATGTAGT
>JAKJFY010000237.1:0-856 GCA_022704665.1 Spirochaetota bacterium
TCGCCAGTCGCTCACTACGCAGGAGATTCGCCATCTTTTAGCCCAGACAAAGCAAAGAACCTAGGAGACGCACTACAATCTATATCATGAAGACATTCTCACTATTTATTATAGCATAATGGCTTATAAGCTATTTTTAGGATACCAACTGTAAAAGTCAGGATATATACTCATAATTTAGGGGTTATCGAATGCCTTGGCAAGACATCAAAAGCCTACCGTGATATTTCTATAAATGTTCCACAAGGCATATATGATCCAGTAACGAATCTCATTCTGAGTGACAGCCTAGAATTTTATATAGAGAAAAAATTTGATTGGATTATTCAAGGAACTTCTTTCCTTTTAAAAGGGAATCTCTATGTAGAAAAATCTGAAGAGACTCATGTCAAAGCTAGAATATTAAGCGATTGCATAGGCAAGAAGGTCCTTGTCCTCACTGGCCACGAAGCTACTTCGCATTTGTCTGGTTTTGCGGAGCCGTTTGGTGTGGTTCCACAATATGATTATGTGGTATATCCCCTACTAGCCAGTGGATCTGCTGCAGCAAAAAAAATGGGAAATGAGCTTATGTCGTTTGCTAAAATTATGCCTGTAATGATTCAGAATTGGAGCTATGTGATAACAGCCCATGTATAAAAAGCTCATTAGGTTTATGATCAAAGGTGGCGTATTCGAGCTCTATGTCTTTAGTCTTAGTATCAAACACCAGTTGGATGTGTTGTCAGATTTCAAATAAGTAAACAACCACCACCAAAGGTGGTGGCTTTAAGAATCCTGGCTCTCAAAGAGCCCATAATCCTTCGAGTTATTCTCCTCTTGTTTCTCCCTATCTTCCTGGTATTTTACATAACGA
>JAKJFY010000238.1:0-231 GCA_022704665.1 Spirochaetota bacterium
ATGCCGCCTATGAACAGGATATTTCGCTAAAAGAAGCCGCTGTCAAGCTCGGATATATCACCGCTGACGAGTTCGATAAAATTGTAAAGCCGGAAGAAATGATACGACCTGGAAGAGCTAAATAGAATAGCACTCTTAGAGCAAGGAGTTAGAAAAAGGCTCAGACATAATAAAAGTACCTTCCTGAGAATCTAGAAATTGAAAGGGGGTTGCAATGAAGCTCAATCTCAG
>JAKJFY010000238.1:309-855 GCA_022704665.1 Spirochaetota bacterium
GGTGTTTCAAAGATTTCCACAACGATAAGAGATAGCAATGATCAATCTTTTGCGCTTTCGAACCGTGGGAATCTTGTCGCGGTGGTATCGGATTCCACACGTGTGCTAGGTGATGGCGACTGTACGCCTCCTGGTGGCCTTGGCGTTATGGAAGGCAAGGCTTTCCTCATGAAGTATCTGGGTGGTGTAGATGCAATAGCGCTCTGCATCAATTCGCGAGGTGTGGATGGCAAGCCAAATGCCGATAAGATCATCGATTTTGTGAAGATGCTCGAGCCCTCGGTAGGAGCAGTCAATCTGGAGGATATCAGCCAGCCGAATTGTTTTAAGGTGCTCGATGAGCTGCGGGAAGTGTGCGAAATTCCGGTATGGCACGATGATGCACAAGGCACCGCGTGCGTGACGCTCGCAGGGCTTCTCAATGCGCTTGAATTGGCAGGCAAGAAGCTCAGCGAAGCGAAGATTGTGCTTTTAGGGGCGGGTGCGTCGAATACGACGATTGCGCGACTCATCCTTGCCGATGGTGGCAAGGGAGAGAACATGGTG
>JAKJFY010000239.1:0-855 GCA_022704665.1 Spirochaetota bacterium
ACGCTATGCTTGTGGACGGAAATCTTCCTTATTATCTGCCAGAATCGTCTGTAGGTAGCGCTCTTTGTCCTCGTACAAAAAAACAACATGATGCTCCAGCATTTGAGCCTTATTGAAAGACTTCCAGCGGTGTTCCATGTCTGCGGAGGACGTATCCGAAAGAATGTACGAGTCGAGGGTTAGGTCGGGGTCGGCAAGGCGGTTCTCAATGTCCTTGATGTTCTTATAGAAGTCAATCTGCGGGTCTTCAAACCCCATTTGCCTCACGCTTTTCGGATCCACAAAGCGCACATGCTGGCGACCATCCGCATCGACAAGCCACAGCATGAAGTCGGGATGGAAGTTGCCTGCTTCAAAAAAGCCCGCGCTCTTGGAGAGCGGCGAGCGTAATGCAAAGAGCACTGCCTCGATTTGATGCGGATTGAGGTCGACCTTGGCATCGAAAAGGGACATAGACAGGCAGTCGAGCCCTTGTGGTGCATGGCGGGTCAAATCCCAAGCAAAGTACTTGGCGTGGTATGGTGTGATTGTGGACATCAGCAAAGATCCTAGATTTTATTATAGGGCAACACGAGGGATAGAAAAATGGCAATATTGGGTACTTGGGTACTGGGAATCTTCTATAACAGCAAATATTCTGACTGTTAGTTAAAAGCATAGAGGCTAGCGCTGCCTACACCATGATCCTGAAAAACAATGGCGACCTTCTGGCCACTGGTTGCAATGACAACGGACAGCTGGGTGATGGTACTACCGAGAATAGGAATACATTTGAACAGATAACTATTCCTGTCGAGCAATGAGATTATGCTAATTTCTAAAAATCAGACCATTGCCGACTGAAATAGACTGGAA
>JAKJFY010000240.1:0-854 GCA_022704665.1 Spirochaetota bacterium
TCATTTTCCGGGACATTTTACAGATAAGGAATGGTTGGGAGATATGATTGAAAAAATACGCAATGCTAATGAACAAAACGGCTTAGGACATGCAAAAGCTGACCTGAATGAAATAGAAGCAATTAATGCATATTCTAAAAAGTTTCATCACAATCAAAATACTAATGCCGATAACGAACCAATCAATGATGATGAGCTTCATGGATATGTTAGACGAACTCTTCAGCTAGTTGGCGGAGAATAGGATTATAAATATGCAATATTATCAATCTATTGAATTCCTTATACACGAAAAACTTTACAATGTGATCTGGTAGAACTTGTAAGAAAAGGCATATTAAAGGAAATAGGAGATAAGAAAGGGATATAGTGTTCCCCTCCGAGTTCAGACCATACATAATGAATGAGGAGGAAGAAGATGGCAGAGATTCAGAGATGGACTACCAAGAAAAAAGCAGACATTGTGCTGGAGATTTTAAGGCAAAGCTGCACAGTCATTGATGTTGCCCGGCAGAAGTCCGGCAGAAATTAAGCGCATAATTGGCCCGAAAAGCAGGGGAGCACTTCACAAGTACCTTAAAATAATTCAAAACGCAGGATTTAAGATTAGACTTTTGCAAGCGGTAAGATGATTTTTATGTCACGCGGTAAGGAGTTTTTAACGTAGGACGGTAAGATGTTTTTTACGTGAATAAAGGTGGGCTCCAGCCTAGAATGGAAAGTCGTAATAACTTTTATTCTTTGGAAGGAGACAGCCATGAGACAGGTTCAATTACGCAAAGCTATGCTCATGCAAGAAGTCCAGCAACTAAAATCGGCTAATGTGCCGAAGATCGAGGCCTATAGGCGCCTCA
>JAKJFY010000241.1:0-854 GCA_022704665.1 Spirochaetota bacterium
AGAAATTCCGCATAAGATGAGAAATAAAAAAAATCCAATAACTGGCAAAGGTAGTTTTTTCATCTATATTCCTACGATCCATCATTAAGTCTATAACAGTTCGATCGATTAACAGCAAAGTCTACTGCATACACAAGGTTCGTATCACTAATGAACAGTTGCGAATGCTATGGTACCTGAGAGTGCAATGTCAAGCTCGAAGCCCGTCGAACCACCACTTCCGACAAAACTCGGTGCGATATCTAAAGAAAACAAACCCGCGGAAAGGCGCAAAGGCAGGCTTATGAAGAAACTCTGCCAATGTGGAGCCGCAGGCGTTGTGCTGTTATTATAGACTTGAGTCTTGATAAGGTTGGCATCTGTATTCATGTCGAGGAATAAAAAGCGATAGCCAACTCCGAAGCTTAGAGGATGCCTATCGTTTTCGCTTCCAATTGGGATAATGAGCTCGCCGTGACTCTGTATCCAGGCAACGCCTGGGCCGTAAGGACTTGTGAGAGGCAAGAGAATAGACCCTCCCAGATATCGTGGAAACCGGTATATGAAGCGAGCAAAATAATTGACATCTCCAATGGTAGGCCAGGCTTGGCTTCCGTCGTAGTTTCCCCAAAGCCAATGAGTGGAACCAGCCTCAAGATAAACCGCATAAGGCAAGGTTCTTACTTCGCCATCATAACGAACAGCCGCCAGATAGGCTGGTATAGTAGGCGAACCTGTATCTGAACCCTCTACGAGCACATTCAGATCGATATCATCAAGACCAAGCTGTGCAGCTATGGCAAGGCCATCAAAAGGCTCCCAGCTTGCATCGAACACCATGGAGTTATTGGTCTGCGCCACCGATGCTTGATGGC
>JAKJFY010000242.1:0-836 GCA_022704665.1 Spirochaetota bacterium
GCTGCGGGAGAGGGTAGTTATATAGATATCGAAGTTGGCGGGACTTGGGACAAGATAAACGGAAAGAGAATTCCACTCAAGGTCAAGGTGTTGAAACTTGTCAAGGACTATGGACCATTCAATTCCGACCTCGCTCTGGTGCAACATCGAAACATGATAATTGTCTTGACTTCGAAGCACATCGGTTTCGGAGACGAGGACCTGTTGCCAGCTCTTGGAGTCGACCCTAAGGATTATTGCATCGTCGTCGTAAAGTTAGGATACCTAGAAGCCTGCTTTAGTGAGATAGCAGCCAAGGCCATTCTAGCTACATCAAAAGGATGCTCGAATGAAGTGTTGGAATCCATCCCCTTTACTCGAATACATAGGCCAATATATCCAATCGATCCCGATATGGTGTATGAAATAGGTTGAAAGTAGAAGCTCTTGACGAATTCTGCATTTGAAGGGTCTGTTGTCGCTGCAGTGCGGATTTGGGCATCGACGCGCTTTAGAGGCTCGACGATATGTTCATAGATGCTTAGATGCTAACTTGTTTTCCTAGCACAGACACCTTCAGTCTAAGCCGTCCACTATTTCAGCCGTCTCGTGAAAGCCACCTTTATCTCATTTTTAACTTTGCCTCATTTGTGCCTTGTGTAAGCCCTAAGCTATTTCACTTTTGCCCAGCGCAACACCTCTTTGAGCTTAGGCCTTTTGCCCGTCATGAGTATGCCAACACGGAAAACTCTTCCCGCGAATATCATCATGCCCGCGACCGAGGCAACAAGGATGCCAATACAGAGCATCAGATGCCATGCTGGAGGCGATGAAACAAGGATTCTGGAAAGCATCAC
>JAKJFY010000243.1:0-288 GCA_022704665.1 Spirochaetota bacterium
AGTGTGCCTGCGGCAATTGCTTTTGCTGAGTCGATTGCGCTGCCGCCGCCCACCGCGAGCACAAGATCGATATGATTGCTCTTGCATAGCTCGATGCCCTTGTACACAAGGCTCAGGCGCGGATTGGGTTGCACCCCGCCGAGCTCAAAAAAGTGTAAACCTGCTTCAGTGAGCTCTTTTTTTATAAGTGGCAAGAGCCCCGAGCGTTCCGCGCTCTGGCCACCATAATGCAAGAGCACAGACTTTCCATATTGAGCTGCGATACGACCGATATTCGCCTCGTGGCTT
>JAKJFY010000243.1:342-835 GCA_022704665.1 Spirochaetota bacterium
CCATAGATTCTGCTCCTTTTGGCTTTCTTTTTCTATATTATTATATGGTATCCAACGCTAAAAATGTACTATGAAGACATAAATCCATCGGGCAGATTTTGAAAGATAGCAAAGAGGGTGCACGACAATTTTGTGCAAAGGTAGTTAAGCAGCACGGCAAAGAGGAATACTTGACAAGTATCTTGACAGGATGATCGGGATTTTGCAGGATGAACAGGATTTTCTTTTATCTAAAGACAAGAAGAATCTCTTTTTATATTTCTATAGCTTTTATCCTGTTCCTCAGCCTTATCCTGTTTATAATTTCTAATTATCCAATAACGACGCTCAAATCTCGGGCGCATGCTTAAGAAGGTAATCTTCGGCTTCTTTGCACCAGAGGCCATTGTGCGCCTGGGTGATTCGCGCAAGCTCTGCATAGAATGGATCGGTCGTGCCGCGCGCGGCAAAATCCGCAATGGCCACAAGGTCAAGCTTCTTATGGGTGTAGATT
>JAKJFY010000244.1:0-256 GCA_022704665.1 Spirochaetota bacterium
ATACAAGCCAAAAAGCGGCGTAAATTGGGATGTCCTTCCTATAGATGGAGATACAGATTACTTTTCACCAGGTCTTGCATCCGATGGCAATACTATATATGTTGCCAAAGCAGATTTAAACGCTAATTTGAAAGATATATATTCGAGTACCGATGGAGGTAAGAACTGGACTGGTATGGACGCAAAGAACGACATCCAAAATGTAATTGGTGCTGGCAATAATTTTTGCGTTGATTGGCTCAAATGCGAGAACAAT
>JAKJFY010000244.1:306-828 GCA_022704665.1 Spirochaetota bacterium
GCTTTTAGCACCATTTCCAGTCTTTCCGAGCCTCTCGTAGATATTGTATGGGATGGATCCACCTCCGCGCCAGGCAAGTATTGGCTTATATCATCCAGTAAAGTATACAGTGGAGTAGAAGGCTCCATTGACGAGGACTCAAGTCCGAATAATCCAGCCCTTTCAAAAGGCCTTAAGGGTATTGCATCCGATGGTGCTGGTCGTATCCTTGTTTCGAGGAGCGATGGAAAAATCTATGACTATGCATCGGGAAACTGGTCCAACTTTTTAGTAAAGAGCTCTTCAGAACTTGGGCCTCTTATCCTTTTGGATCAACCTTCAACCTCTAAACGTATTCTCGTTGCCATGGGAACTTCAACATCAGGCTATATGGAATGTGATGAAAACGGATCTATTGTCTACGAAAATGGAGTGGGATTTATCTCCACATCTCAGAGCATTTACAACAGCACCGTGCGTGCAAAGCAGGTCGAAGGTTTCTGGCAACCAGTAGACGATTCTAACACGTTATTCGCTCTTCTT
>JAKJFY010000245.1:0-328 GCA_022704665.1 Spirochaetota bacterium
CGTTCCCCTTTCCTTGGGACTCGATGACGAGGTCGATGGCTTCGAAGCGTTTTTTTTCTTGTGTTGCCCAGATTGAAGCCCATCAGCTTGGCCAGGGACTCCATGTAGGCTATGCGGTGTACGAGGTATTCATTCTCCTTGCGGAGCTTCCTGTTCTCAGCCAACAAGGCTGCCCGATCCTTCTCCGTTTGCATGGGCGCCTCCAGTAGTGTCACCAGAAAGGGGTGCAGTGGCCCCTGATGTGTTACCTTTTTGGGGGCAGATCATACCGTACCACATAAAAAACATCTTACCGAAGCATGTAAAAAACATCTTGAGATTAGCATAA
>JAKJFY010000245.1:338-826 GCA_022704665.1 Spirochaetota bacterium
TTTTGGTCAAAGGATCAGAGAACCAGAATAAAAGCGAATCCGGATAGCTGCCTCTAGGACCTATGATATGGGGATTGAACCCTTCCATAAATCCTGTGGTGGTAAATCTCAATCTAAATGCATATTCGAGGATTTCTGCTGGTTCGTCGGCAGGAATGAGGCCCACAGAGCCATTGTCGAGCTGAATGTTGTTCTTGGTCCCATAATTGGTGGTGATGGTTGCGTCTGGATCTAAGCGAACAAGACTGGACACAATCATGACTGGGCCAAAGTATCCATACGCTGATGATCTAAGCCCTTTGATCTGGCCATAAGTAGCATCATTTGCCT
The DNA here is from genome assembly GCA_022704665.1 of Spirochaetota bacterium. Taxonomy (GTDB): domain Bacteria; phylum Spirochaetota; class Spirochaetia; order Treponematales; family Rectinemataceae; genus Rectinema. Next base: position 669 of record JAKJFY010000245.1, read on the forward strand.
GCTCGAAATTACGAACTTGACTTTACTCTATCATTGAAAGAGGCTCTATATTGAAGTCTGTTCTTTTAATTTTTCAGCAGGTTGTCAAGGTCGGTTTAAATTTTCCGGTTTTGGTCGGTTTGGACTTTCCGGTTTCTAGCCATTATTCGAAACCGACA
>JAKJFY010000246.1:0-825 GCA_022704665.1 Spirochaetota bacterium
AATTCTCTCAGGAATGGCTTCGCAGCTTCTCTCAAAGGCATATGCATGATGACGCTGCGGCTTAAGTTTACAAGTGTTGGTCCTAGTGTATATGTCCTACCGTCCTCTGATCTTTGAACAAAACCGTCTTTTACCAGGGTTTGAACAAGCCTTGAAGCAGTGGATTTGTCCACCTGCAGTTGCTCAGCTAATTCTGTAATACCGATTCCAAATTCGCTTTCAGCCATAATTTCTAGGATCTTTAAGCCACGAGCCAACGATTGTATTTCAGCCATAGATTTATTTTACTTCCTTTTACATAAGCAGTTATCGCTTTAGTATTTGATCTAAAAGCACTGCAAAGATAATCACTATACCCTTAGCTATTAGCTGGTAAAAGGGGCTCACATTTAGCAGATTAAAGCCATTGTTAAGAATCCCAATTATAAATACGCCAATCAATGTTCCCCAAACAGATCCCCTTCCACCCATAAGACTTGTCCCACCTAATACAACGGCAGCTATTGCATCAAGCTCAAACCCTTCTCCAGTATTAGGCTGGGCAGATCCGAGTCTGCCAGCTAGAATCAATCCTGAAATTCCGGTGTAAAGACCACTTATTAGGTACACTATGCTCTTTATTCGATTTACCTTTACTCCAGAAAGACGAGCTGTCTCTTCATTTCCACCGATAGCATATATATAAGAACCCAAGGGAGTGAAAGATAATATGAAATGCGTTAGACCTAATATCAGCAACATCAAAATAACAGGGACCGGCACACCTGCTATCATTCCTTCTCCTAGCCAGCGATATGGACTTTCAAAGCGCACGATTGGTTGCCC
>JAKJFY010000024.1:0-25288 GCA_022704665.1 Spirochaetota bacterium
AAAGGCTCAGATTGACCTTTCATGCGCTCAGGCGGATACTCAGGACAGACAATACAGACTTCATGCCCTCGCTCAGTGAGGCTTCTACAAAACTCGTCTAAAGACGCTACCTGGCCACTTACGCGGGGGCGATATGCATCGGCAAAGAAAGCTATGCGCATGAAGGGTTCCCCCTACAAATAATCATTAGTAAAGACTCCAGATGCCTCCCAGGATGATCTCCGCAATAGGCGCGGAATCACCCACTTTTGGTACAAAGACAGGCTCCAACATATCACCGTCGCTATAAGTCAGGATCGGGTATCCTGATTCTCCGGGATAGACTGGATTGAGTTGATTAAAGACATAGCCACCCGTTGTTTGCATAAAGAGAGTAAAATCCCCCCATTTTCGTGAGATGCGTAGATTGAGCAGCAATTTTACCTCGAGCGCAGGATCGTTGAGGAGCTGTGTTCCAAGCGAAGCCCAGTCTTCACCATTATGCCATGGATTGGTCGGAGCCTTTGAACCTGAAATCACACATTCAAGTCCTGTTTCCAGGTCTAGCTGCGCAATAGGAGCACTCCAATTCGCCATGAAAGCCAAATTGTTTTCACCATTGATATAACCAAGCATCTGGTTTTCAAGAGGAACCGCGATGAGCTGGCTATCCGAGTATATTGCAGAACCTGCATGAAGCGTATATGAATAAAATTCTTCTCTTACCGATTCAAACGTGTATTTAGTTGCTCCAGCTGTATAAAGACTTAGTTTACCAAGCGAAAGATCGATTTCTGATCCTAATGACCATGCGATCTTGTCAGGATTCTGATAAGCTGAAGGAGCAATGAATCTATTCATATTGAAGTCGTCGATCAGTATCTGAGCACAGAGTTTTAGGCCCCCATTGCGGTATTCGCCAAAAAAACCCATAATACTGTTCATATCGCCTGAGCGCGAGGAAGGGCGCCCTGAAGCTGTCAGAATATCTTGGAGCAAAGCAGAAGGCGCTGGAATAGCAAATATATCTACATCAAAGTAGGATCCTGTAAAGAGTACAACATCTTGATAACCAAGCTTCAGTGCACCAACATCTAATGAATATGTCTTGAGCACTATACCCCGATCAGCATAGATACCTGCTTCTGTCGTTTTATACAGGTTGTTCTTTACATTATGATCAAGTCCAATCCACTGATCAGAAAATGAAAAAATCCCAGAATCAAATCTAAAGCCCCCAGTCATCACTGAAGGAGAAGCGCCAGAAATAAATAAAGAATATGGGCTATTGATTTCATCCTTTAGTGGGAGTTTACCTAGGAAAAAGGATAAAGGTCTGGCCATATAGGTAAATCCCGCATTCTTGATATCGAGCGAAAATGGTCCGAAAAAATCAGCAAGAAAAGATTCCGGATATGTTCCTTTGCTGTCTGCGGTGAGCTCCCATGAAAGTGTAAAGGGACCTTCGCTATGATGCAGGGCGATGGATCCATCAACAAAGAAATTTTTCCTACTTTCAGTGGAATAAGCTCCAGATGCTCCAACGGTAAAATCCAGAGCTGACATAGGACCTACTAAACAAGCAAAGAAAATGCTTACCAGCACCACCCTATCAAGCAAATATCTATATCGATATATTCGCAACTTTATCTCCCTTCGCGCTTGAGCACTGTGATGATGGTTTTGAAGAAAATCGAAACATCAAGATATAGTGACATATTCTTCAAATAATAAAGGTCATATTGGAGCTTTTTATAGGTATCTTCGACGGAACATGAGTGGTATTGACCTGAGACTTGATCCCAGCCAGTTACCCCTGGCTTTACAAGATGGCGCTGACGGTAATAAGGAATTTCTTTTCCTAATGTGTATGCTATATCGGGGCGCTCTGGGCGAGGACCAATAAAGCTCATATCTCCTTTAAGTATATTTAGGAGTTGAGGAAGCTCATCTAGGCGGGTTGATCGAAGAAAAGAACCCACAGGAGTTATCCTAGGATCATCAACCTGCGTAGGTTCATGTCCATTACCATCAGTCCGCATGGTGCGAAACTTGAGGATTGTAAAAGGTAGTTCAAATCGCCCAAGGCGTGTCTGCCGAAAGAAAACTGGGCCTTTGCTAGTAGCTTTTATGGCAAGAGCAATAAGTAGCCAAAAGGGAGAAGTCACAACGAGCAAGAAAACTGCCATGATGATATCGATACCTCGCTTCACTATTTCGTATGGCTTCTTTGCTTTAAGATCTACATTCTCAAGAAACCAGCTTTCATCGATGAGACCAACGGGCACACGCCTCACCACGAGCTCATAGAAAGCTGATAAGCGCATAAAACGAACCCGGCGATCAAGAAGAGCAAAAAGGGCCCTGAGCATCTCACCGGAAGGTCCTCTATTCTCACCAAGAATTATGAGATCAGTATCAGTTTCCTCTATCACCACTCTAAGATCTTCCTCGTGCAATACACGTCGAATCGACTCAGGCAACTGAATATCTGGTGGCGGATTATAAACAAAACGAATATCGTATCCCAAAGGGCTTCGAGCTAGAGTCTCATAGATAATCTCAAAAGAAGTAGGCTGAAGCTCGATAAAGCCTACACCCACACGTAGACTCTGAAGTCTTCTAAGCTTTGCGAGGCCGTACCGCCAACACCAAAACATGACAGTGTAGAGTACAACAAAGAGGAAGAGTACAGTCTTAGGCTCAATAGGCACGCTCGGCGCAAGGTAGAAATAGCCTGCAGAAGCTAAGCCAGATATAAGGGAGCCTAAAAGGACGCGTTGAAGAAATACTAGATCATCGAAAGGCCGCTCCAGACGATACATTCCCAATGTATAGAAAACAATCACCCATCCGACAAATATGATTGAAAAATGAAAAAGGTGAATCCTCAAAGACCAAGGTGCAGGAAAGCTCTTATTACGCAGCAACAAAGCGAGAATGAGAGCACAATACATTAGCAATACGTCAACGAAAAATATGCTCAACTGCAGATGTCTATAGCTTTTGTGCATGGCCTTCAATTAATAAGGGGCTACTATATACTTACGAAAACCAAAAAATCATTCTATAGTTTGCTAAGTTTCTTGTAAAGATCTAGATAAGACTCCCACATATGATCGGCAGAATATGATGATTCGAACTTCTGACGGGCCATAGCTCCAAGTCTATTAGCTATCGACGGTTTTTCAATAATACTCAAAACTGCGTTCGAAATAATATTTGGCTTGTTTGGTACAAGTATACCTGCGGCATCTGAGCCTTCACCAAGAATCTCAGGAATGCCGCCGACATTAGACGCTACTACAGGCTTTGCGCACGACATAGCTTCGAGAATCGACATTGGCGCTCCTTCATAGTCCGAAAGGAGCATAAAGATATCGCATAAATTCGCGAGTGTGCCGGCTTCTGGCGATTCACCAAGAAAAAAAAGATTTTCAGGAATTTTGGTTCCAGCAGGTAACATAGAAGTTGGATTTTGCACATTACCTACCCAAAAAAACGAAGCCTTTGTGATCTTTCTCGCAATGTCGACAAAAAGATCAGGGCGCTTAGGGCTTTCTAAGCGCGCTATGGTTAGCACGATCGGCTTTCCCTGTGCTTTTGCTTCAGCAATGCATGAAGCAGCGCGTAGGTCGGGGCTTGGCATTCCCCTTCGATTGGTGACACCATTGGGGATCATTACGACTCTCTTACATATTCCGGCAGCGCGCAAATTTCGCTCATCATAGTGAGAAACGGGGACAACAGCACCTGTCGCTCGCGCGAGCATGCGCTCGAGTGGGAGGTACCTATTATGGGCCTTAAGAATTGTATCGAAACCATGGATGGTATAGACACAGCGCCGAGTATATTTTATACCCCATGAAAGCGCAGATAGCCTTCCAAGCACACCTGCTTTTGAAGAGTGAAGGTGAATAATATCGGGTCTGAAACGCCCATACAGCTTCTGAAGAGAGCAAAAAGTCTTGAGATCTTCCAGGGGGTCAATTTCCCTACGTATTGAATACACAGGAAAGCGCTGTACATGTACATCGAGATACCGCCACATAGGGCCATCCGGCGCCGCAGCAACTGCACAGGTATGGCCGTCTTTAGCTGCCCGTGCTGAGAGTTCGGTGACCACGCGCGGCGCACCACCAAGGTCGGAGTTGGTGACGATATGGAGGATTCTCATGGTAGTTTTGCGGCGACGCGCCGCTTCTTTTCTTCGTAGTCTTCCCAGCATAGACCTGAGAAGTGTGGATTGGGACCAGTTATCAAAAAGCCATCGACTCTATGAGCGCCGCGCTTATTTTCAGGTGGCGGGGTCATGTAGTCGTCTCCATAGAAAATCCTGAGATAACGATCTGGATCAGCAGGGCAGAGAAACATGGCATCTTCAAATCGAATCTGAGAAAGGGGGAAGACCACTTCATCGGGAAATGCTTCGCGCATCCATTCGATAGGATAATCGTTGGTCCAGACCTTTTCTCCTTTATCACTCCAATGCTGGAGGGCACGAGCCAAAGCCTTTATTGAAAGGATTGGTTTCGCAATAGTCTGCAAGATTGCAAAAGTGCCTGAATAGAGTTTATGGGGAAGTGACCATGTTCGCACTGGCCATTGGGGTGGCATGCTATAAGGAGGCATGAGGCAGAAGAATTTGCGCCATTTGTGCTGGCGCATTGTCATATAGACTGCCGGGAAGATATCGATGGGGATGCCTTGCGAATAGGCAAAGGGACCTCCAGGGTCATTCATGAAGCTAAATCGATCGCGCAGTTTTGCCCATGGCGCAGTGTGAGCAGGATCGGTACTTTTTGTCTGAAGAAATATGTCATAGGGAAGAGCTTGGGGCGCAAGATTCAGAAAGCGCCGATAATCCTCAATAGGCATTTTGACATCGACATCGTCATCCCATGGGATAAAGCCACCATGGCGCACAGCACCAAGAAGTGTTCCCCCGTCCAGCCAATATCTAAGGCCTTCTTTCCTACAGATATAATCGAATACTTTAAGAAGGCGAAGCATGACGAGCTGGCAGCTGCGCAAGGGGGTATCGCCCTCTGGTCTCAGATCAGGAATCAGAGTATCAAAGTCGGGAAACATTTAAGTAAAATTATAGCGGCGAAAGTCCTATTCATTCAATTGGTATTCTTATCCAAGAAGGAGGAACCACTTGGTCAAAGGTATAATGGTAATATTCGAAACACCTTGCACGTGCAAGCGACCAGCGTTCAGGGGCATAGACAATTTTATCGGGACGCTCATCGAGCCATGCTGCCCACCAAGAGAAGGTGCTGTTAGCAATGATATGGCAACGACACTTTGTCATTAGCCACATATCACGCCAACTGTCACATCCTCGGTTCCAGTCGATATAGATAGCTTCGCTTGGATCGAGCGCGAGATTGCCTGTGCACCATAGAAGATCGTCGGAGAATATGAGAAAGTACGGATGAGCAACAAGGCTCCGCACCGCTTCGATAGCATGGTTATAGTAGGCGGTGGTACTGACCCGAGTATCAGGGTTTTTAAGCGCATCGCCACGCCGCACGTGGAGCGAGACAGGGATAGAACCATGATGACTAGCCTGGATTTCAGCCAAAAGATCTCGATTGCGAGCACCTGGATCAGCGATAAAGCTGAGCTCCTTACGGAGAATGTCGCTGCACCATGCAAAGTAGCGTTCATCTTGCCACCAGCCTTCGAGGTACCAATCGCCTTTGAGCTCGAAGACTTCTGGATTGAAGCAGAAGTATTTGTCAATGTAATGAGTACGCTTTCTGAAATATCTGCGACGCAGCTGCGAAAGCGGAGAGCGAGGTTGCGTGCTGAGCTGTTTTATGTCAAGCTCATCTGCAACCTTGTAGCGAATAGGAAAAAGCTGAGGAAGTTCAAAACCGTAATGGATCTGGCGCTGTGTGTCTGTATAGCTTGATATATCGAGCAAGACTTCGTCGCCCGTTTTAAGGGAAAGAGCGCGGGAAAAGGCATACTGAAAGAGCTGGTTTCCGAGGCCACCTATGACTTTGACGATTTTCATGGGTGGTCCTTCCAGTTGAGTCCTAGAGGATGGGGATTTGGACCTGTAAGATGGATGCCGCCTGAGTGTACCGGCCTGCGCTCCTCAAGCGGAGGTAAGGTCATATAGTCGCCAAACTGAGCGCGGAGGTACACGTCGATCTCGTGAGGTACAGAGAAGGTATATCCCTCGAATTGTATTGTCTGTAAAGGAAATACTGAATCTATTGAATGAAAAATAGGCCACCAGCGCTGAAAGGACAAGTCGTAGGCAAGCCATTTTGGTGCTCCATATGCGCAAAAGCTATCGAGCGCATGATCGAGCGATGTGATCAGTGCAATGGTTCGAAAGGTTGCGAGAATAGCGCGCTTCACATTTCTCTGTACTCCTCGCGAGGCGTCTGGCTTGCCATAGTCGCCATGCAGAACATAGAGCACCTTTCGTGCTGCCTTTTGTCGATAAGTGAAAAAGCTCATGGGCTGAATATCAATGAAAATGCCACTCAGTGCTCCATCCTTTTTACCATCGGGGGAATCGAGCAGGCTATAGCGATCAACAAGTTTTGCAAAAGGTAGATCGTAGTGAGGATCGCTTTCTCTATGCTGGAGAAAGACATCCGCAGGAAGGTAGAATGGTGCCTTATGGAGAAACTCCTGATAATCATGATCAACCATCGCGACATCGAGATCATCATCCCAAGGAATAAATCCTCTATGTCGCACTGCACCAAGCAAGGTGCCTGAATCGAGCCAATAGCAAAGACCAAGCTCTTTACAGATCGCATCGAAAATCCTCAAAAGTCGCAACATGACAAGCTGGCAACCTCGAAGCGGGTCAGGTGCGCTAAGCCGATTGTCTGGCGGAAATGAAAGATAGCGCAACGAATTATTCATGCGCTATCTCCTTTTGAAAGCGATCAAAGGCCTTTGGTGCGAGGAGTACCGAACCAGTGGTCCACAGTGCGCCTATTGCTTTGCGCACTTGGTATGCTATGCGCGTTTTTAACGTAGTACCATGCCAGGTCTCGAAGCTCGCCCAATAATAGTGCCTACTGAGCGCAAAAAGCTGCTTAGTGGTTGGAGGTCGGTCAAAAAAAGATGATCCGAGGCGCATTGAAGGAAGATCTCTCAAAGCGATGCGCTCCCCTGCAGTGCGATACATGAATGAACCATAGGTTTCGTATTCGGAAAAGCCAGAACCATCAAGATCTTCGGGCTCGATGGCGGCAATGACCGATTCGATAAATCCTTGGGCATCGAAAGATTCATCCCTTGCCTTATTCTTCGTGATGCACACTAATAATCGAGAAACATAAGGCCGTTCGAACATCATGTGTTCCGCGATAAAGGAACCGCTCACGACTTTCCCGATTCCGATCAGTTTTTCCATAGTCCTGAAATATGCAGGATGTACCTCTGTTTTTGTTGTCATAAGAATGCGGCCTGCTGCATCAAAAAAGGTCATTGGACGCACAGGAATGGTGTCGGTATCCCAGACTAGGTAATAGTTATACGGGCTCTGCCGCGTGGCATATGCAAGGAGCAATAGCTGCTTAAAATACCACCCTGCTCGCTCGCCTTTGCCCCCATGAGCTTGAATACAGGCTTTTACCGCCGCAAGGCTCAGGCCTTGCACTACGGCATCTTCGTCGAGGTATTCGATAATGGCTCCGGAAGATTTATCCGAGGATTTATCAAAGGATTCATCAAGGCCAATGCTCCGTGCTTTTTCAAGGCAGTGACATGAGCCAATGATGGTTATTTTTTGTGGCATTAGAAAATGTATGATAAAGGGCAATCCAACACTGAGTACAGGGAGGTCGCGTTCGATAGCTAAAAGCAAAAGTTCAAATGCCTGTTGGGGACTTCCCATGTCTATTTTGCCATTGCTTTGCATAATACTTGAGTTTTCTGCCGAGTGGATTATACGTCTTAAAACTATTCCAAAGAATACCCTGCAATGAATAGCGCTGAAAAGATGTGCGCTGGCCATTGCCTGTTATAGTGCTCCCAAGTTCGACATGCTGTGTAACTAGGGAGAGCGACGGGATAATGCCTTTGAAACGTACATGATGGCGATAGTATCCCCAGCTATCAGCGGGGAATTTTACAGGAATGTTGATGTTTCGGATCTGGACAGCAGCCTCTTGGGTGATGATGTAACCCACAGTTTGAGCGATGGACCCTTCTTTGATAAATATCGGCGTGACCATTTGGTAGCGATCGGTGACTTTTTTTCTTGTCCACGGCAAGTAGAAGTCGCAGCGGCTGAGGACAACAAGGTCTCCTTGCTCAAGGTATTTCCGCTCAAGAAGGCTCAAAACCTGCGGTAAATCGGGAGCAAGGGCCGCATCATCCTCGAGGATGAGTGCCCAGGGTAGGCCCCTCTGCGCAATTTCTGTGTAGACCGCAGCATGGCTGAGCGCGCAGCCGACTTCCCCTGGCTTTAGACTTCGGCCTTCGAGCTTTCGAGCAGCCGCATCGTCGTACCATCGTGGATCGCTTATTTTTTCTGAACCGCGGACTGCATCGAAGAATTCGAACTCTATACCAAGCTGCTCAAGCTGCGTTTCGATTGAGGCTCTGCGGGCGATGTCCTCAGGCAGGCTTATGACGAAGGTGTGCATGAGTCTAACCATCCAGCTTTTTCAGCAGCTTGTTTCTTCTTCTCTGCAAACTGAAGCCACTCTAAAGATTCAGGATGACCATTTGATTGTGTCACATGAAATGCTTTATGACCATGATTGATGCGTTGATTCTCTGGAGGCGGCGTCATATAGTCCCCAAATTGATGCTGGAGTACTTTATGGGGATCGCAAGGTACAAAAAAGGCGGTATCTTCAAATGTATGTAAGTGTAAAGGAAAAATCCAATCATCTCTATAATAAAAACGCCAGGTCACCTCGAGATCGTAGGACCAATAGCGCCGTGGGCCAAGGGTACAGAGGAACCTTATCACATACGAGAGGCCCGTTACTCTCAAAAAAATTGCTCCATAATGAATAGCTCTCCTTTTCAATTGGCGAGCAAAGGATGCATCTTTGGGAATTCCTGGCAAAGGATAGGGAGGTATCACCATCCTCACTTTTCGCAGCATCTTTCTTCCAAGAGGAAAGCGTTTTGCAGGGAAAATATCGATGAAGATGAAATCATTTCCTTCTTCTATCTCTTTTGAACCAAAGCGATCGACAAGACGCATCCATGAAGTATCTGTCTGCAAATAAACATCATACGGCAGCACTTCGCTTGCCTGCTGTTTGAACTCTTGATAGTGCTCTCTTGGCATAAAAACATCGACATCATCATCCCAAGGTATAAATCCTCCATGTCGTATAGCTCCTATGAGCGAGCCCCCACAGAGCCAATAGGTAAGCCCCAATTCTTGGCAGGCTGCGTGGAATATTTTGAGGAGTCTCAACATCACCATTTGTCCTTGACGAATATTAGAAGTTTTTGCAGGCCTCACGTCAGGAAATTTTTCATCAAAATCTCTCTGGTATGCTAACATTATTTTCGGTACTCCTCCGGAATGAGAGAAAAGCGTTGAAATATCTCATCAGCATGCTGATAAAAACTTTCTCTTGAAAAGATCTTGCTCTTTTCAATAGCTGCACGCGCGAGCGATTGTCGAAGCGTTTCATCCAGCATCACTGCGCGCGTATACATTCTAAGTTCTTTCAAATTGTTCCATCGATACCCATTAATACCATGATCGACGATTTCTTTTTGTCCGCCCTTATTTATGACAATAGGAACCACTCCTGCAGACATTGCTTCCACCGTTGTAATGCCAAAATGCTCTAGGTCAAGGGGGTCCTTTTCTTCATCCACATCGAGGCCCATTGCATGCCAGAAAATTGAGGATTTTTGATATAAGCATGCAAGCTCAATAGGTGCTATATCTTTATAGATATAAATATTGTTATTTTGGGCTCTCTTCTCTATCACATCAAGATATGATTGATACCGCCGATCTGTAGAACCAGCGACTAGTAATCTCCATTCTGGATAGTGCGCATTGTTTTCGATGAAGAAATCGACTAGTTCTAATATTTTTTTTCGAGGATCAAATCTAGATACCATTAGTATATTTTTTTCTTTTTGGTTTATGCTATCTCGGTTTTGGCTATCACGCTTTTCATCCAAAATCAGAACAGGAGGATAAAGGATTTGTATGAGATCTTCATTGACATGCCAATAATGTTCTAGCCATTTTTTGGTGAATGCAGAATTGCATAGAAAAAGGTCATAGCAGTTTCGATACCGGCTGTCTAATGCTGCAGCAACGGGCTTGAAAAACCTATGTTTTGTAAAAAATGGTGATGCCTGAACACGCGGTGGCGCAGGGAAATGGATAATATGAATATTTTTTCTCCCATGAAAATAGTGTACATTATGAAATCCATTTATATAGAGGTCAGTGCCAGTAGATGTCCCCCGCAGCCTAGTATGTGCACAATATTTGCTGATTACGCTATTATTCTTGCTTTCAGGTAGAATAATAAAATCTAATTCATCAGAAAACGCAAGATTATATTTTTTACTGAGCTCTTCTCGCATCTGATTTTTCATCGGCCGATCATTTTCATGATTTGCGCATTCCTTGCATTCTGTAGTTGCATAGATAACCATGCTAAGATCGATATTCTTATAGGTATTGCTGAGGTATGAGGCAAGGGTGAGCACATAGCCCTCGGCACCACCATAACCAGAAATTATATTAGGGCAATATATCTTGATTGTATACATCGATAATCCTATTAGCAGAACACATTTTTGGCCTTATTTATTATTGCTTTGATAACATATTTTACTTGTTCCTTCTTGCTAATATAGCCATATTTTTTCATTATCTTCATTTTTTCTTCATAGGGCAATCTTCCTTTTGTTGATATTCCTCCAACATGGAACGCTGTGATTATCATGTTAAGGAAATAGAATTTTTTCCCCCTTTGATACAATCGTATCAATGCATCTAAATCAGAAGCTGATATATAACTACAATCAAATCCGCCTATCTGTTCATAGGCGGATCTTCTCACAAAACAAGCCGAATGATGCATCATTTCTCCTTCTATAAGATATTCCTCGCTCCTTGAAAACCAATAATGTGCACCGTTTTCTCTAATGATATCAGTAATGCCATAAAGGATGTCATAATCATATATAGTTCTAAGTTTATCTTCTATGCGCATCAATATATTTTCATAATAAATATCACCGCAACCTAGAAATGCAATCCATTCCCCTTTTGCAAGTTTAATTCCCTTATTAAATGCATCAAATATTCCTTCATCTCGCTCCGCAAGCAAAGTGGTCCTGATAGGAATACCTTGTATAGAATGACAAATTTGACTCAAACTCTGCTCATTTGTTGAACCGTCAATAATAATCCACTCAAAATTATTCGTTCCTTGAGTTAACAAGGATTCTTTGGTCGCTTCAATATCTTGCCCTTTGACATTATAGGTTGCTGTGATAATCGAAAATAAAACCTTATCCATCCATTTCTACTCTTATTTTGTATCAATTCTTTTTAGCTCTAAAATAGCTAACTAACTTAATTATTCCATAAGGAATGAATATTTTTATGGCTTCCTTAAGAATCTTTTTCCATCTTTTATCCTTCTTAAAATACCATATTACTTTGACGATTCCAAAAGGAAGGATATATTTAATCACAATTTTGATTGCGTTGCCCATTGCCTCGTAATCATATCTAGAAAAAGGATGCTTTCTAAAATAGAAATTTCTACTGCTTGGTGCCTCAATAAAATCTATTATTCTATCTTGATCATCGATCCATTTTTCATACCCTACTTTTATAGTTTGGATAGAATTCTGCTTCACTTGATCTATATTATCAAAAATTATTGGCTTATTATCATTTGGATCGAACAAATAACCATTAAAGCCATTATTAATATACTCATTCATTGTCGGTTGATTCGCTGCAATAATTACTTTTCCTCTTGCCATTGCCTCTAAAAATGAAAGACCAATTCCCTCTTGATATCTTGGTGCAATGTATATTTGGCTTTTATCCACTAGTTTTAAATACTCATTTCGAGTCTTAAACCATGAACTATAGGTAATATGGTAGCTTTTCTCATCAGCTTTTGATGGCTTAACAAATCTATGACCTGGATCTACAGCAGTATGGATATGGACCTTCTTGACATCTGATTTTTCGAGTAATCTTTTGACCTTTGGCCAATCAATCATATTTGTTCTTTGCCAAAAAAAACATGTTCCTGGTTCAACATTTATCGGAATTTCCTCTGGCTCAGGGAAATAGGTTACATTCAGAACATTAAAACCGAGGCCTGTAAGGATGTCTCCCAAAGTTTTGCAAAAGCTTATTATCTTTACATTTCTTAAATGATACCAAAATGATTTCGGTGCACCACCACTCTGATCAAACATAGGAACAAATATTATATTTTTGCACCTTATCCTTTTTAGACAATTTAGGGAAATCATTTGCCAAAATATAACAGAGCGGTATGTTTCATCGATATATTCCAACGTAGGACTAACATTTTTCTCCCAAGACTCATCTGCAATAAATTCAACGTCATAATGTTTATTGAGTAAATCTAGAAAAAATTCATTTGACTTCGTTTTAAGATGATATGAATGCCCAATAATGACTATTTTGCCCTTCATTATTTATCTTCTCCTCAAAGTAGACAATACAGCTCCACATTCAACGATAAGAAAACTAAATATTACGCCAATCAACTCAACAATATGATATTTCAAATAATTAATGTTTTCTTTTATTGCAACTTTAGAAAAGCTAACCCACCTCTTAAGACTTTGTAGTATTACTCGTTTGCGGGTTAAATGGTAAATAGGACCTCTATAGCCATTGAGAAATTGATATTTAATCAACCCTATTAAAGAGCTTCTATTGTGGAAGTGTCTGCTTCTAATAGAAGAACAAATTCCCAATTTTTTGGTTGTTAGTGTAGAAATTCTATCAAAAAAATCAATGTCTTCATTTATAGCAATATCCGATAGATAGCGAATTGACGAAATATCTGAAATCTTAAGGATAGTAGCTCCTGCACCGAGCCATCCTCTGTTAAGACAGTCTCTATTACATTGTAGCCACCAAAAATTAGAATAATCAATTATTTTTGACCATATATTTATGGGAAAAGATGTCATATTTCCCATTGCAGCTGCTAATCCATGACAACTGATAAAATTTTTTAAGTCTATTGCGTAATTAGGAGGAATGCAAATATCATCATCTAAAAATAATATATAATCAGATGGGTTTGCATATCTAACAACATATTCAATTCCAATATTACGGGCTTCACCAGGCAAGATATGCTCTTTAGCAGGACAATGAAGAACTATAACTCTTGAATTAAACTTATTCAAACATTGATTTGCAAATTCTTGATTGTTTGCGCTCTTCCCACAGATTAGGACAAATACATTTTCAAATCCTCTTTGACTCAATGCAGAATAGATTGATGGAAACGCTTTCTCACCGCGGGTAGTTGGAATGATCACATAGAGGCTTCCTTGACTCATATAGCGATTCCTTTGTCAAGAACTCTTATTTCTGCTTCGATTTCTGTCTTTTTCTTTTCAAATCTAGATTCAATTAATTCTTTTTCAGCTGGATAACCAACTAACCAAAATAATTTATGCAAATAAGTTATACCTTTAAATTTTGACTGAGATTCTCTATTTTTTATTATATATTCCACAAAATATAAAAGATAAGGTCTCAAAGAAAAATAGATTATTTTATGGATATGTGCATTAAACAATATTCTCCAATGTTCAAATAATCGCTCTATTGATCTACTACTTGTCTTTGCTTCAGAATGAATACGCGAAATAGCGACAAATTCTTCAATTCTCAGAAATCTGGCACCTTTAGTTTCTAATCTTAGAAAAAGATCATAATCCATTACCCAATTCAGATTATTATTTACTCCTCCAATAATATCCCATAATCTTTTTCGGATGCAGGTTCCAGGTTGTTGCATTATCAATCGTCTCTTAGCTAGAATTCCATTGTTATAGGCTTCTGTACCGATTGCTGGAATAGCATTACCATTTTCTAACAAAAAAACACAATCTGCATATACAACATCTGCTTCAACTTGAGGAAGAATTTCTATTGATTTCCTAAAGGTGTTCATCAATAAGTCATCACCACACAACCAGGTTATCCATAATCCCTTTGCTTTCAATGCACCCTTATTGATTCCATCAGTCTGCCCATTATCCTTTTCAATAAAATGATGAATTAATGGGTATTTCTCAGAAAAACTAGATATTATATTGCTTGTTCCATCTGTGCTGCATGAATCTTGTACGATCACCTCTATGTCAGATCGTCTATCAATAATTTTTATGATGCTTGATAGAGTCGCTCGAATAAACTTGGCAGAATTATATACAGGAACTATGATTGAAAGGATGATCTTGGTATATTCCGTTTCATCCATTCGCCAACTCCTCCTCATATCTTTTCGTCACTTCTTCCACCGGCCCGGCCATGGTAAGAATGCCATGCTCCAGCAGGATCCCGCTCTGGCAGAGTGCGCGGATAGCACCGAGGTTGTGGCTCACAAAGAGAACGGTTCTCCCCTCGTTGACGCTGACGTCGCGCATTTTTCCGATGCATTTCTCTTGGAATTTTTGGTCACCTACGGCGAGCACTTCGTCAGCGATGAGTATTTCTGAATTTAGAAACGCAGCGACGGCAAAGGCAAGACGCACGAACATGCCGCTCGAGTAACGTTTCACTGGTGTATCGATGAATTCGCCTGATATCTCTGAGAAAGCGACGATCGCATCGAAATTGCGATCGATATCGGCTTTTTTCATGCCAAGGATAGCGCCATTAAGGTAGATGTTTTCGCGGCCTGTGAGCTCGGGGTGAAAGCCAGTTCCCACTTCGAGGAGGCTACCCACGCGGCCTTTCATCTTGACAACGCCTGAGGTCGGGGCAGTGATGCGTGAGAGAATTTTAAGGAGCGTCGATTTTCCAGCGCCGTTTCTACCGATAATCCCAAGCCGCTCTCCTTGTTCAACTTCAAAACTCACGTCTTTGAGCGCCCAAAAATGTTGACGTCCTATTTTAGAACGCTCATCGATGGGGACCCAAGGATCGGGCTTTCCTCGCTTTTTTGCGACCCAGCTTTGAATATCCTTGTAGAGGCTGCCATTGCCGATCACACCGAGACGATATTCCTTGGATAAATGCTCAACTCTAACCGCTACGCTCATGGTTTCTCAAATCACATCGATAAAGGTTTTTTCGTTGTAAGTAAAGGTGACTAATCCTATCCAAAAGATAACTAGGCTTGCAACGAGGCTATAGAGCCACATACGAAGATCGTGATTACCATTGCCAAGAAAGGAATAACGGAACATTTCTATAACTGGTGTGACAGGATTTATCTGAAATAGCAGCTTCCATTTTACGGGTACGTTCGAGATAGGATAGACGACAGGGGTTGCATACATGAGGATCGAGAGCCCAAAGTTCACGAGATTGCGCAAGTCGTGGTACTTAGTGGTGAGCGCTGAAGTCAAGAGGCCAAATCCCATGCCAAGCATAGCGAGCTGGATGATGTACAAGGGGGTCGCCAAAATCCACCCTGTCGGCACGAAGTGATAGCCTGTCGCGATATAATAGATATAAAAGATCAGCATGAACGCAAACTGAATCCCTAAAGTGAAAAGCGCATTGACCATATAAGAGATGGGCATTGCAAAGCGTGGAAAGTAGACTTTTCCAAAAAGCCCGGTATTGTTCACAAAGGTATCTGATGATTTCTGCAGGTTTGTCGCAAAAAAAGTCCACAGCATAGTACCAGAAAAATAGAAAAGTGGCTGGGGTATACCATCAGTACCTAGTTGGGCAATGTTCCCAAACACGAACATGTAAATAAGCGTCGACATCAGAGGTTGAAACAGAAACCACAGGGGACCAAAGATAGTCTGTTTGTATACCGATACAAAATCCCGCCGGATAAGGAGCTTGATGAGATCTTTGTATCTCAATAATTCTTTTATATCAAAACTCAAAAGGTTCTTTTTTGCTTCGATGATGACATCCCATGTCTCATCATTTCCATTTGCCATTCCTAAATGATCTCCTTCTTTCTATTCAAGAAATCTGAATAGGTACGCTCGATTCCTTCGCGAAGCCCCACGGATGGTCGCCAGCCATAGGAAAACAATTTAGACGAGTCGAGCAGTTTTCGGGGTGTTCCATTAGGCTTACTGATATCCCATTCGATCTTGCCTTTGTAGCCCACTACCGAAGCTATGAGGGTAGCCAATTCCCTAATCGTCTCTTCGAAACCTGATCCGACATTGATGATTTCTCCTATATTGCTATAGTCGCACTGCTCCATAAGAAAGACAAGCGCATCCGCACAATCATCGGCATAGAGAAACTCCCGATAGGGACTCCCATCGCCCCATAGCACCACAGGGTCACGGCTCTTTTTTGCTTCATGAAACTTCCGAATCATAGCGGGTACCACGTGGGAAGAAAAGAGGTCGTAGGTATCGCCTTCGCCATAGAGGTTGGTGGGCATGGCCGAGATGAAGTTTGTGCCATATTGCTCGTTGTAGAATTTGCAGAGCTTGATCGCTGCTATTTTGGCAATAGCATAAGCCTCATTCGTGGGCTCTAGCGGCCCAGTAAGAAGATACTCTTCTTTGAGAGGCTGTGGTGCTAGTTTGGGGTATATACAGGAGGATCCTAGATTGAGAAGTTTTTTTACACCTGAACGATAGGCAGCATTGATGACATTGCTCGCGATTGCGAGGTTCTGGTAGATGAATTCTGCAGGCCAGGTTGAATTTGCACCTATGCCGCCTACTTTTGCTGCAGCAAGGAAAACATATTTTGGTCTTACTGTGTGGAAAAATGCTTCGACATCAGCTTGACGAGCAAGATCGAGTTCCTGGCGGGTGCGTACTATGAGGTTATCATACCCATTTTTGGTAAGGCATCGGACGATCGCGGAACCTACAAGCCCTCGATGCCCTGCAATATAAATAGTGCTGTGCTTTTCCATCTTTCACGAGCCTTTTTGACTAAGCATAGTCATCAGCGTGCAATAGGACAATAGGGTTACAAGGATCAGTACCAAGGTTGATGCGCTGAAGAGAAGCTTTTTTTATGTAAGGTGCTTTCATATAAAGTGCTTTCCTAAGGCGAACTTTTGCACAACTCGAATCATATATTTTGCCAGGGACCAGTATCGCAAAATTGTATAGATTGGCCCAGAGACAAGCTTCCTTTGCTTTAGAATAGCATAGGTCTTGAGTTCAGCTCGTTCCATAGCCCAGAGGCGTGATGAGGTTCCTATGCCTTTGCTGTACATAAGGTAAGGAGTATTGAGCAAGGCGATAGGGTGCGTTGCCCCAATCGAAAGCCAGAGCTCATAATCTTCGCAAAGTCTCCTTTGTGGATTAAAGCAACCCGCTGCGAGGAGAATTGTCTTCCTAGCAAGCACACTCGATGTATAGACCTTATTAGACCAGAGTAGATCCCTAAATCTTAAGATGATGACAGCAGGTTTGCCCCAGAGGCTATGTCCATTCATGGTGGTGCAGACGAGCGCTACTTCCGGCTTCTCCTCTAACACACGAAGCTGTGAAGCAAGCTTGCCGGGAAGCCACCAATCATCAGCATCAAGAAAGGCAATGAGCTCTCCGACTGCTGCTGCAATTCCGGTATTTCTTGTGGCTGCAGGCCCTTGATTGTGTTGATGAATAAGTCGTATGCGATCGGGATATGCCTGAACATACTGTGTTGCAATTGTTCCGGTCTGATCGGTCGATCCATCATCGACAATAAGTATTTCTATCGTGTTGCCTATACTATTCTGGGAAAGCACCGATTCGATAGCTCTGCCGAGAGTAGCCATGGCATTGTAAACAGGAATCACAACACTGACGGTGGGCATAGACCTATTCTTGACATAGTTTCGCTAAAAAGTCTTCCCATAGTGCGCTCACATGTTCCTGGTCAAAGCGCTTAATATGCTCTCTTGCCTTGCGGCCCATTTGCATGCGAAGCGTGGGTTCTTGGGCAAGCTTTGCTAGCGCGCCTGCAAGTGCCGTGACATCGCCATAGGGAACGAGAAAGCCATCTTCCCCTTGCGCAATAATCTCAGAAGGGCCATTTGGACAATCGAAGCTTACACAGGGAATACCAAATGCCATTGCTTCGATCAGGGTCATGGGGAAACCCTCAAATTTCGAGCTAAGAGCATAGATCGATGCAACCTGATATTCCGAAGCAACATCTTCCACGGCGGGAAGTATCTCGATGGCGTTTTCGAGCCCGAGTTCTTTGACGCGATTTTTGAGCTCAGCCTCCTTGGAACCTGTACCGCGGATGCGCAAGGTCCAATCGGGATACTTGGCATGCATAAGGACAAATGCATCGATGAGCAGATCGAAGCGCTTTTGCTCTTCAAGCCTTCCAAGCGCGAGCACTCTTGTTGTGGTTAACAGAGAAGGTTGCCGAGGTATTGTCGCTAGCGGATTAGGAATCCTGACAATATGACCGCGAGGGTGTAGATAGAGCTGCCAGTCGTCAGCATCGGCTCTGGTGAGCACGACTATTGCATCGCAGAAGCGTGCTGCAACCTTGCGGTTTACTCGTCTATGTGTATATGCCGCATTGAAGTGCTCCCAAGCAACGAATTTCGTTCTGCAGAAGAGGATAGCAACGAGAAGAAACTTGATCTCTCCTACCCCCGAAATCACGACCACATCGTACGCGCCCCGGCTAATATGCCGAGCGGTTTTTGTATTGATAGAAAAAAGACCTAAAACTCCTTGATGAATAGGGATATAGGAACGCACTATAGAGGCTTTATACAGATACCCTTTTTCGCACGAAGGCCTCTCGCTGAGGGAGAGCACTTCTATCTCATATCGATCTGAGAGGCCATTGGCGATAAGGTTTGTGACTCGCTCCGTTCCAGCCCAACCATGGGAATCTTGAATGACAAAGAGCAGCTTCACAGAAAAGCCTTATTCATGAGGGTTTGCCACTGGGAAACCATGCTCTTTGAGATGGCTTTCTCTATTAGCTTCAGCGAGATCATGTTCCATCATGATATCGATAAGTTCTTCCAAGGTACAATGAGGCTGCCATTTCAGCTTTTCTCGCGCTTTGGATGCATCACCAAGAAGCGAGTCTACTTCGCTAGGCCTAAAGTATTGAGGATCGACCTCAACAAGAATGCGATCTGTTACTGTGTCTATCCCTTTTTCTTCAAGGCCTTTGCCTTTCCATGCTATACTAAAGCCTGCTCGTTTGAATGCCTTTTCTACAAATGCTCGTATTGTTGAGGTTCGGCCTGTCGCCAGAACATAATCACCTGGCATTTCCTGCTGGAGCATTAGCCACATTCCTTCAACATATTCCTTGGCATACCCCCAGTCGCGCTGAGCATCGAGATTTCCAAGATAAAGCCTTTCATCGAGTCCGTATTTTATGCGTGCTGCTGCCCTAGTGATCTTACGAGTCACAAAGGTCTCACCTCGAACTGGCGACTCATGGTTAAAGAGAATACCGTTACTGGCATGAAGACCGTAGGCTTCTCGGTAGTTTATGGTGATCCAATAGGCGTAGAGCTTGGCGACCGCATAAGGGCTTCTTGGATAGAAGGGAGTTGTTTCGCGCTGAGGAGTCTCCTGGGCTTTGCCAAAGAGTTCCGAGGTAGAAGCTTGATAAAATCGTGTTTTTTTCTCAAATCCCAAAAGGCGAATGGCCTCAAGAAGCCTCAAGGTACCGATTGCATCTACATTGGCTGTATATTCGGGGACCTCGAAAGAGACCTTTACATGGCTCTGGGCTGCAAGGTTGTATATTTCATCAGGCTGTAGTTCTTCGATTAAGCGAATGAGGTTGGTGCCATCAGTGAGATCACCGTAATGAAGTCTGAATTTGCACTCTGGAGCATGAGGATCAGTATAGATATGGTCAATGCGTTGCGTATTGAAGCTCGAACTCCTTCGCTTGATTCCATGAACCATATAGCCTTTTTCAAGAAGCAATTCAGCGAGGTATTTACCATCTTGGCCGGTAATACCGGTAATAAGCGCTGTCTTCATAAGTCAACTCCTTCAGCGATTCCTATAGATCTTTAGGATAGTGACATTTTTTCGGCTATATACTTGAAAAATGCACTTACACGCCCCATAAATGAAGGCTCAAGCCTGTCGCGGAATAGACCAAATAAATCGAATGCCCGCACTGCGCCATAGCCATAGGCATAGAGGCAGCCATCCTTTTCAAAAGCATAAAGCTCCCAGCGCATCTTATGAGGAGCTACCACAGAAAGATTCCTATATGAATAAATTATGGAATCCAAATTTTCTCCAGAAAAGGAGAGATTATTTCCGATTTTTGCATAGCGATATTCCGCACGAAAATCGTCAAATGGTTCCATATGCTGAAGCACGACAATACTTTCGCCTTCAGAAAATTTCGTCTGCGAAATGATATCCATCTTATCGAACAAATCATAAGTAGTTTGCTGTCTGACTGAATAATAAGGAATACTCACATATCCTTTTACATTTGCGATTACTTTC
Organism: Spirochaetota bacterium; assembly: GCA_022704665.1. Classification (GTDB taxonomy): domain Bacteria; phylum Spirochaetota; class Spirochaetia; order Treponematales; family Rectinemataceae; genus Rectinema. The sequence continues at coordinate 20,602 of JAKJFY010000024.1, forward strand.
AACAATCTATCAAGGATCATTGTGCCTTGACCTTTTCTGGTCAAAGGAAGAGCAAGGATAAATTCAGTAATATAATTCCCGTTCAGCTTCTTCGCGCGTTCAATCAGCATCTGGGAATCCTTATCAAAAGGCACTAGCAGCATATCTGAAGAAGAGCGAATAGACCTAATTATGGGCTCTCCATTCTTCAACATCGCAGTTTCTTCTTGAGTAAGTTTTTGAAACATTATTTCAGGAACTAATTCTGAAGCAGCAGCAAAAAAAGGCAATATAGAACATAAAACAAGTACTATGGCAAAAATCTTCACTAGCCAATTCACATCATTTCCTATAAAAATCTTGTATCCTAAGATAGTCCTCAACGTAATCCACTTCTGCCCAAAAGGCGCCACCTATATCCTTGACAGCAAGAGCTTGTTCTTCAGCCATCGAATACAGTACATCTTCCCACCATTGGCTGTGGTGCTGAGTGTGGATGAGCTCATTCATTCTCTGGATAAAAGTGGTCGCAAATCCATCACCAATAATGGCGCATCCTATATATTCTCCTGATGTTTCCTCATTGCTAAGATCTTTACCAAATTTCATCAATCTATCATCTTTACAATAGAATCTATAATCAGCTTCTGATATCCTTGTCGAATCGTAAAAGAGAACAGGGCTCAACTTTTCGACTACAATTCGATCGAGAGCTTCTTCTGAAAGAAAGACATCACCATTCATAATCAGGTATCGATCATCTCCAACAATATAGTCCTGCGCGAACCAAAGAGAAACTATGCTGTTGGTAATATCAAAGAAAGGATTCTCTACATAATGGACGCTGTCCCCGACAATCTCCCTGATCACTTCTCCCTGATATCCTAACACAATGGTGATGTCTTTTATCCCCCTCTTCCCTAGAAGCTCAACACTATATTGGATGAGCGTCTTTCCATCGCCAAGATCGACTGTGCATTTTGGTTTCCCATCAATATGGCGGCTTATTCTAGTGCCTTTGCCAGCAGCCATGAGAATTGCTTTCATTAGACGATCTCCTTGATCGCTACTGCAAGAGCATTGAGATCTTCATAAGTAATATTCCCCATATGTCCTACTCTAAATACAATATCTTTCAATTTTCCTCCATTTGGCGTGACTACAAAGCCATATTTGTCTTTTAAGATTTCATAGATATCATAGGCAGAATGCCCATTCTGAGGACTCAAGGCTGTGAGCGCATTGGAAGGATGGTCTGCAAAAAATTTATAGGGAAGATCTTTTACTAGATTTCTAAAATAGTTTGCACGTGCTGCGCTTTGTTCCACCAGGGCATAAGTACCTAGCTTTTCAAGAGATCGTAATCGATCTGAAAGCTGAAGCAAAACTCCAACAGCAGGTGTGAAGGGCGTTTGCCCCCTTGTTCCATCGAGCAAATATTTTTTCAGACCAAAATAATGAGAATGCACATGGGCTTGTTCTATAATATTTATTGCGCGCGCAGATAAAACAATAATCGATAAACCAGGTGCGAGCGCAAGAGCTTTCTGAGAGCTTGTAATAAGCATATCTATTCCCATAGATTTCATAGAGAGAGCATCGCAAAGGAATGCGCTTATCGCATCAACTATAAAAAGCAAACCGTATTTTCGGCATACTTCGCCTAATCTCGGGATGTCATAGAGCACTCCCGTAGAAGTCTCGTGAGCATTGACGAGCAAAGCTTTATAGCTACCTAAATCATAGGATTTCAGAATAGCTGGGTTCAAAGAAGTGCCTGGATCTAACCTGATTGCATCATAAGGGATTTCAGCATCATCACAGATTTCGCAAAATCGCTCTCCGAAAGATCCGCCCACCACAATCAAAGCGCGATCTGAGGAAGTAAGTGAATTGATGACTGCTGCTTCCATAGCGCCTGTTCCTGATGCCGCGAGAAAGATGGCTCTGCTGTCTTGAGGAGCATCAGCAAGAGATAATATTGATCGCTCACATCCGAGCACAAGATCGGAGAATTCCTGTGTGCGGAAATATGGTAATTGCTCACCACCTACTTTCAGGGTAGTGGGATACATTTCCACAGGCCCTACTGTAAAAAGCTTTTGCTTCATAAGCATATCCTTTATTGCCCACATAATTGGATCTTATAAAAATAATCCAAGTCCAAAGAATAGCTCATAGGGGGAAGCGCTGTCTCTTGGACTAGGATGTGTAAATGAGCCATTTTGTATTACCGCATCGAGATCGAAGCCAAGGCTTGCACGAACTATGAAGGTTCGCATACGAAGAGGATATACAAAGAATTCAATGCCTCCTGAATACCATAAAGGATAGGTTGCTGCTACGTTTCCTGCAACTCCCTCAACATATCCAAGATCCACAAAGGGAGAGAACTGAAGCTCGAAATCAAACCAATTCTTTTTTATGAATATATGCGTTGGAAAATCGAATAGTTTGATGGGCATCTCGAGATTAAGAAATAGAGCACTGATGCCATAAAGTCGTGAGTTTCTTATGCCACGCATTGATGAGCCAAGATCTTCTCTCGCTGATGAAGTAAAGCTATAGAAACCAGAAAGGCGTCCATTCATGCCTATTTTGCCCCCAAGAGTTGCACTATAGCATAGTGTCCCATCGATATCTAAAATAAAATCATTGAATTGCATATTATATGTATTTGTATTTGAAATAGTTGCTGATAATCCTCGCCTCATATTAGCAATCCAATCTATCTGACCAAAAGAGAGACCATGTGAAAAGACCATTCGCGGACCTTGGCGGTCTGATCTAACTACTGCATCTGGCCGCCAGAGCTGGTAGAAAGACAGAGAAGGAAAATAGCTTATATCCCCAAGCCTTGGAATTGTGATGCCAGTTGCGATGGATGTTGAAAGGGAGAGAGATGAACGAAGCAAAAATGGATCTACATCATCGAGGATTTCGTCTGGATTGAATTGAAGGCCTTGAGCAGCTTCAAAAATAAAATATAATCCATCAATTTTGTAGCGGTACCAAAAACTAAGGTTGCTAATAGAAGTGATCGGCATTTCATCTGCATGGATTTTCAGCGTTTGGGAAGCATTTAGGCCAGCATCATTCCTAAGAAGCTGAAATGGAACACCAAAAGAGGTATATCCACCATACGATTGCTTCCCTTCAGCATCCATTGCATAGTCAATATTGAGGACAAGAGCTTGCATGGAGCCAAGAAAATTATAGTCTCGCCCACGAATGCTCAAAAGCAGACCTTCATTAGTATCGTATTTGAAATAAGGAAGACCAATGATGTTCCAAGAGTCTTCGACAGAAATAATAAGATCAACTTCTTGAACGTTTTCGCTAGAAGCTTCTATCCAACATTCGACTTCTGCTGATTGAAGCACTCTTTCATTAAGCAATCGCTGCTTTATGTTAGCGATAAAACTCTCAAGATCTTCCTCGCTATCAAATGTAGTACCTATTCTTACTTGCGCTTTCTCTATTAGTATTCTCTCTTTAGTATGACCTTTGATAAGAAATTTTACCGATCGAATGCGAAATTCAGTGACTTCTGAGGATGATGCTTCTTCAATTTTTTCAGGAATCGTAGTTTCCTGCCCTAATTCTTCTAAAAGCTCTTGAGAAAAAATTAGTGGACATAAATAAAACATAACCAAGAGCAATAAGCATAGCTTGCAATTGCGCTTCATTATCTTCTCCTCATTTTCCTATCGCTCTAGTCATATTATTGCGCAGCTAAGCCATCTTTGCGGGCAAAAAACGCAAAATCCATGCAATCAAGCAAAATAAGATTTGATAGCTAAAAAAGCCCAACCTTTACAGATGCGGATTTTAGCCAGTCTTTTGTACCGACCTGCCAAATAAATGAATATATCATAGTCTCTTTAATTATGCAGCAATGCGTTCAAGAATTCGAGAGTAACATAATATTTCTTGTATAGGAATCATTGCTCTGCCCTTTTTGCTGCATCTTTTCTGGACAGAATTGTGATGAGCCGCCCTAGGAGAGCTCTTTGCGGCATGCTGTCTGCACAATGTCTGGTTGACGCATCTGCCCCTTAACCCTATTCTTTCAAGTAGTTATGAACAAGCTCGCAAATCAACAGAAAATATCGCAGCGTTTTGGACTCGGTTACTTTATGCTCTTTGCGATGTATGGTATTTCCTCACCGTATCTCCAGCTCATGGTGCGAAGGCTCGGATATAGCCCTGCTGCGGTAGGCTTTTTCCTCGGTTTTTTCGAACTCGTGGGAATTACGGGGCCGGTGTTCATAGCACAGATTGCGGACAGATTCGGGAAGCTCAAACCTTTTCTATATGCTTCGGCGATAATGATAATCGTTGGTCTTGTACTTCTAGTTCCTTTTCGGCTTCCTTTGGTTACCCTCTTTAGTCTTGCGCTGCTCTCCATTGGGATAAAGACCCCGATACCTATTATGGATACTTCTCTTTTGCGGGCCATCGAATATACCAAAGAAAAAGGAGAAAAAGCACCGAATTATGGAGTTATAAGGGCAATTGGCTCTGCTGGTTTTGTAGTCGTAGCGCTAATAGCTCAAGCTATTCCGGGTTTTGATTCGAGTTCGACAGCTACTATGGCGATAGCATTGGGTTTTCTTGCATTGCTATTCTTGCTGAGCATACCTTCTTTGCCTGAAATTGGTGCAGGACAAGCGCGCAAAGAGAAGATTAGATTTTCGTTCAAGTG
>JAKJFY010000247.1:0-823 GCA_022704665.1 Spirochaetota bacterium
ATTCGGGATATTCATACCCAACTGTCCCAATTCTGAGATCGTAAGCGCCAAGATCGTTTGGCGGGGAAAACATTGCCTCCATGCTTAAATTATACTATACAGATGTGTAGGTATCAAGAGAAATCGAAGAAATGCTGCTTAGCTACCTTTGCACAAAATTGTCGTGCACCCCGAGCCCGAGATAAAGATTACTTAGCTCTAATAAATGCAGCTTGATCACTTTTGTACAAAGCTGCTGGGGATCTTGTAGCGCCTCCTGTGAAAATCGATAAAAAATAAGGAATTACTTAAAAAGCAAAGAAGCTTCATCTTCCACTCTCGGAGAACAATGCTATCGTATCCATGCAACTAATGCCGTATAATATCGGTGGAGGTTACTATGAAAAACTTCACGTGGTACACACCGACAAAGGTGATCTTTGGCACGAGAATTCTCGATCAGCTGGGCAGAGAGGCATCGCGAATTGGAAAGCGAGCACTTTTTCTTTACGGAAAACAGAGCATCAAGCACAGCGGCCTCTATGAGAAAGTGGTAGCTCAGTTGCGCAGCGCTGATATTGAATTCGTGGAACATGGCGGCGTACAACCGAACCCGATTATCTCGCATGCCCTTGAAGGTGCACAAAAGGTAAAAGAACATGAGCTTGAGATGATTATCGCGGTTGGTGGCGGTAGTGTGATCGATGAGGCAAAGTCGATAGCTGTCGCTTCCTGCAACGAGGAGCCGCTTTGGGACTTTTATCTGGGCAAGGCTATTATCAAGAATGCATTGCCTATAATTGCGGTTCAAACCCTTCCAGCTACCTCTTCGGAGCTGAATCCT
>JAKJFY010000248.1:0-821 GCA_022704665.1 Spirochaetota bacterium
GGCTGGATACCAGGCTGTTTTGGCTCCGCAGGATATGGCCTTGCATGGAGAATGCTCAATGGCAAAGAAATAATAGTGCCAGGGGATGGCCAGTCTCTATGGACACTCACCCATGCGTCGGACTTTGCGGTGGGCCTTGTCGGGCTCTTAGGAAACCCTGCCGCGCTTTCGGAAGCCTTTCATATAACTTCGGATGAACACCTAACATGGGATGCAATACATACAATCATTGCAGAAGAGCTTGGCGTAAGCCCCAGAATTGTTCATATCCCCTCGGATTACATTGCCAGAATAAATCCCGAGCGCGGCGCGGGCCTCCTTGGCGACAAGGCTGTGTCCGTGCTCTTCGACAATTCCAAGATCCGGCGATTCGTGCCTGAATTCAAGCCGCGGATTGCTTTTAGAGAGGGCATTCGGCACTCGCTTGCTTGGTTCGATGCCCATCCGCAGTCGAAAGTTCCTGATCCCATAATGAACAAGGAGATGGACACAATTTTGGGATATTGGAATAAGGGGCTCTCGGTGCTAAATACGATGGACAATTGAGCTTTCTGCAGGCTTTTGTCCATTACGATGGACAAAAATCTTTCGACGGGATTGACTGGATTTTCGGGATTTCCATTATAGATAGCGGATATTTTGCTTTCCTATGTTTACAGCTCGCCCATCTTGTGAAATAGTCTTTTATGCAGCAGTACTACAAAAGAATACAGAATGCTGCAAAGGAGGAGGATTATCATGCAGAGGAAAATGAAGTTCATAGCCCTCATTGTTGTCGGTCTCTTTGTGGTTTCATTCGTTGCAGCAGGACCAAAAGAGGA
>JAKJFY010000249.1:0-818 GCA_022704665.1 Spirochaetota bacterium
ATATCGTTGACAATGATTACAAGCTTCTTGGGCTTTCGATCTATTAACATCTCTAAAAGAGGTTCTGTGCCTTCTGGCTGCGCCAGCGCCTTTCGTACCGCATTGCGAGCATCGCCAAGTGTACTTCTTGTATTGGGGAGTACTACACTGAGAATCCTTGATGGATCCAGATCTAATGGGAGACTTCCATCCCCGTATTTTAGCTCGAAATGCATAATGACCGCCTTGTATTCGAATCGCTTTCTATATAATCGAAGGTTTATCATAGAATCTTCGAATACAAAATACTCTATACCCCTTGCAGCCCATCATGATAGAATACAGAGCGTGACCAGCAATAAATCGATATACGATGAATCAAAAATCAAGACACTGTCCTCACTGGAACACATAAGGCTGCGAACTGGCATGTATATTGGGAGGCTCGGCGACGGTCTGAGCCCCGACGACGGAATATACATTCTACTTAAAGAGATAATTGACAACTCGGTCGATGAGTTCATCATGGGTGCAGGCAACAAAATCGTAATCAACCTCGAAGGGAAAAGAATACGCGTAAGAGATTATGGACGTGGCATACCTTTAGGAAAGGTCATCGAATGTGTTTCAGTGATAAATACCGGCGCAAAATACAATGACGATGTATTTCAATTCTCTGTCGGATTGAATGGAGTAGGCACAAAGGCCGTCAATGCATTATCCAGCGAATTCAGGGTTGTTTCTTATCGGGAAGGACATGCTTTCGAAGCTAAATTCGTACGAGGCTTGCGCGTAGACTCTCGAGAATTCGAGACTCGCGAAAAGACAGGAACGCTAGT
>JAKJFY010000250.1:0-817 GCA_022704665.1 Spirochaetota bacterium
CGTCTAAAAGATGTCACCGCAGTTGTCGGCGCCGAATTCAGGCTTAAATGACGTTAAATGGCATTCATTAGTAGGCATCTCATATAATACAAAGCTATGAGGCGCTCCATTCTTCTATGTGGATTTTGATGAGCGGGCTAATTATCAAGGCGACAAAATTAATAGAAGAAACAGCGAATATCAATCTCTTAGCAAGACCGAGCGTACGGCTTTCTTTGTAAGGCTTAGAATCTGTTATGAGTTAATGCTCCCTTTTTGGACAGATCTTTGATTAGTCAATGCAAGATAGCTTTACAATTGATAATCCCAGATTTATAGTTGGCGAATGAACATAGGTTTGAGACCAAATCAACAAATCGCTCAGCCAGATGGCGCCTCTGCAACGGTGCATGTCTCCGAAAGGAAACGCGATGCTACACATCACCTGTAAACCGAGTTTTGATGAATTAGAAGAAAGGCAACAGCATTCGAGCTAATATATACAAGACCTGGTAAGAAGGACGGTGCGTATGATTTCCAGAGAGGCAAAGCTCCCTTTCGAAGTCGTTATGCTGATTATCGCTGCGGTAGTCTTACTAGTTACTGGGGTTATGCTCTTCTTGATCTATAACGGAATTCTTCCCTACTATGAAAACGGTTTATATGGATTGCTTCTAATCATATTCGCCTTAAACACGATAACCCTTGGAAGAACTCCATTTGGTGACATACCCAGGTCAAAGCTCCTATTAGTCTTAGGATTGTTGGTTGCGGTAATTGGTATGATAACATGTCTTATTCCGATTTCAATTCGCTTTCCACGTGTGCTGTTGTTTTT
>JAKJFY010000251.1:0-813 GCA_022704665.1 Spirochaetota bacterium
CTAAGGAGATGTCGATTATCTTTATTAGCCACAAGCTTGCCGAGGTTACCGCCCTTTCGGATAAGGTGGTTATTCTTCGCCACGGTAGAGTCGTATTTTCGGGAACAACATCGGAGCAGACAACCTCCGGCCTTGCGGCGCTTATGACGGGGCATGAGGTGGTTCTACCCAAGAACGAGAGCCGTGAAGAATGTGGAGATGTATGTTTCGAGCTCGAGAATGTCTATGCCAAATCCGATCGGGGCTATATGGCGCTCGATGGAGTGAGTTTTTCCATTCGGCAGGGTGAAATACTTGGGCTTGCCGGTGTGTCTGGTAATGGCCAGAAGGAGCTCGCGGAGGCGATAGCCGGCCTCAGAAAAATCGAATCGGGTCGTATCAGGCTTTTTGGGAAAGATTTGACCAATATGCGGCCGCGAGAACGTATTAGCTATGGCCTTGGTTATATTCCGGAGGATAGGAACTCGGAGGGCATAGTCCCATCATTTTCCGTAAAGGAAAATCTGATTCTCAAGGATTTTGCTTCGTCCGATTTTGCTAATGGTCCATTTCTGAAGCTAAAGAACGGAGAGCAAAATGCCATCGAGCTAAAGGAGAAATTCGATATTCGATGTCCGGCCGTGACCACTCCAGCGGGGGCTTTATCCGGGGGTAATATTCAAAAAGTGATCCTTGCCAGAGAATTGGCCAGGAATCCAAAAGTCCTCATAGCGGTATATCCCACAAGAGGGCTCGATATGGGAGCCGAGGAATACATCCATAAGAAGCTGTTAGAAATGCGGAGCCGGGGTGTTGCGATTCTTCTCATTTCCG
>JAKJFY010000252.1:0-803 GCA_022704665.1 Spirochaetota bacterium
CAATTCAAGTATCGAATCCACTGCTAAAAGCAAGGAACTGCATCATTACTCCTCATATTGCCTGGGCACCAAAAGAATCGAGAATAAGACTGATGAAGATTGCTATGGAAAACCTAGTAGCTTTTATTGAAGGCAAACCTCAAAATGTCGTAAACAAATAGAATCCTAGATCTCGGTAACCTAGCGTTTTCCAAGTTGTCTGTCCTGCATTTATCCGCAAGCAGTGGGCGCTGGAGCTCGAAGAAAAATTCAATCTCTTTACATGTTGTCTAACATCATAACACCTGATTGTCTTTAGTATCGTATTGATAGCCGTATATACTTGCTCTCTGAGCCTATAACTAATTCGGTAACCAAATAGCCTTGTCTTTTAGCAAATAGGAATACTTTGTTGCTACTCTAGAATGCTTTGAAAGGTTTTGCTTCGAAGAAACCCCTCTTAACCCAATTCTATAGTTAAGCCCCTTCTTATTCCTTTATAAGAATGTGCAAGAAGGTTCAGTCTAACTTCAGAATTGTCCCATCGCGGTAATACTCGTACAGCTCCACAATATCCGTATCTTCTCTGCTTTTAACAACGACAAAGGTGCTCGCTGCGGGATGATCGGGATTCTCGTCGATCCAGGTGCCGCTGTTTACGTAATATTTTCCTTCAGCATTAGGAAGCTTCCTAAGCATTGGGTTGTGAGTGTGCCCGAATACCACTACGTCGACCTTCCAATTCGGGTTCTCGAGGTACTGTTTCTTCGCTTGCTTGAAGAAGTACTCGCTGTCTAGCGCGCCAGCTACACTCTCCGCGAAGG
>JAKJFY010000253.1:0-806 GCA_022704665.1 Spirochaetota bacterium
TTTCATAGCATTTGCATTCAGCATATAATGGTAAACCAGTCGCTATAGCTCTTCCTTCTATATCTATCTCCATTCCAGAATAATTAACATTTGCCAAATGATCAATTTTGTACCCATAATGTCGTAATACTCGCGCCATGATTTCTTCAAATAACTTTCCACGGGCGTTAGCTCTAGCTTGCGTAGAGTTCCCCTCCGCAAGTATTTTCAACCTAGCCATATCTAGATCCTCTCTGAATTCAACAACGATATTTGCTCAATTGATTAATTCTTCTATTTATATCCATGCACGAAGTAGATGGCATTAACTGAATTTATTACTTTATTAATTAAGCAATTGCGACTCAAGGAGGAAATTGCATGAAAAAGACCAGACGAAGCTTCGACCGAGAATTCAAGATATCAGTAGTATCCGAGCTTGAGTCCGGCAAACCACTTGGTAAGATATGCAGCAAATACGGCATCTATCCCTGTCTTCCCTGCCGATGGAAGGCAGAGTTGGCCGAGAATCCGAAAGAGCGAACAGTTTCAATTGCAGTCGGTGCAAGTACGAGGCCGGGATTGCCGAGCTTGAGAGGCTGTTTGCACTCTGGTAAACAACGGGAATTTTTATCAATGACTACAAAGTCCTGGCCCCTGGCCTGCATGGCGAATACTATACTAATTATATATTCCTGGCCAATCTCGTTTTAAACATGAATCTCATGCTGCCTTTTTCATTCTACATCCGAGAATACTCATATCATTGCCTCCCAGACCCTTCAACCGCTTGCCTCCTATTGTGTCCAAGCCACCCCGGCGCTGAG
>JAKJFY010000254.1:0-804 GCA_022704665.1 Spirochaetota bacterium
CATCGCCAAGCTGACCATAAGAATTCCACCCTGTTGCCCATAGACTGCCATCATTCTTGATTATCATTGTATGAGAGTAACCTGCAGCTACTGCTTTTACATCATCCATCACTTTTACTGGACTTGATTTACTATAGGTTGTGCCATCGCCAAGCTGACCATAAGAATTCCACCCTGTTGCCCATAGACTTAGCACATGCCATTTAGCGTAGAGAGTAATGCTTTCTGAACCTATAATAAAAGTTGAGCCTCCGTTGTAGTCTATGCCGCTTCCATTACTTTCCGTATTCCAGCTATCAAAACCATATCCCTCTTTACTGAAGCCTTGTGGCCTCTGAGCAACCGTTACACTCTCACCTTCCAGATAGATATTAGGGTCTATCGGAACAGATCCCTCTGTGTTTCCATTTCCATCATAAGTTATTGTATAACCGATAATGAAAGATGATATTTCAGTCCACTTTCCCCATGCTCCGCTCTGTTGTGCACGAGCTCGCCAGTAATACCATACATTATTGCTTAAGTTTTCAGTGGAGATATTGATCTTATTCGAGTCATAGTCGGATTTGTCAAACAAAATATTATTCTCAAAATCAGATTGGCTGCTCGAGATCTGAATCTGATACGCACTTGCACTTCTGACTTCAGAGACGATAAATGTAGGTTGATTAACCGCTATTCTCGAATTTGTTGGATAAAAGATCTTGATATCATCCGCATTTAGAATTGTATCATATCCTTGGTAATTTTCGCTTTCTCTATCTACCGGATTATCAAGTGGGCCAAAAAGATCTTTGCAGGCAG
>JAKJFY010000255.1:0-796 GCA_022704665.1 Spirochaetota bacterium
GCCGCTTTAAGGCTGTTCCGTCGATCAATCCTGCTGAATTCAGTATAAATCCAAACTAAAAGCCTAGAGTGTAGTTATGCCGCAGCGACGCCCTAAACCTGGAATTCGTGCAATACAGCATAGACTTCTCATCTTTTGTGAAGGCGCAAAAGACAAATCCGAAAATGCTTATTTTAAGGCTCTTATTAAAGATCGGCGCAATCCAGATAATCGCATCGAAGTAAAAGTAGTTGATACGAGAAAAAATACAGCAAGAGAGCTCGTACAAGAAGCGTATAGATATAGAGAATATAAAGATGACGAACTATGGGTTGTTTTTGATAAAGATGGTTATACTTTACATAAAGAGGCCTTTGCTTTAGCACAAAGATTTAATATCTGTATTGCATTCTCATCGATATGTTTTGAATATTGGATTTTGCTTCATTATGAGAGTACAACAAAGGCGTTTTTACGCTGCACTCAGCTTATTCAATATATGGAATCACGGCATCATATAAAATATGAAAAATCTGATTCGATGATCTATGAAAAGACAAAGTCGATGATTGAAATAGCGAAAGCAAATGCTCGGAGTTGTCGGGATTTTCAAAAGGGAGCGAATCCGAATCAGACTCCAGTCTACGAACTGAATCCCTATACAAATGTCGATGAGCTTGTCAGTGCAATCGAGAAATTTAGCCAAAGCGAGTAGCGGTGCGCAAAACGGGAGGCACATATATGTCAGAACCAATTCAATGGAAAGTGCAGCTTTTTAAGCTCAATTACGATGAGCGAGAATATAATGCGGTGCTGG
>JAKJFY010000256.1:0-790 GCA_022704665.1 Spirochaetota bacterium
GGCCCCTGATGTGTTACCTTTTTGGGGGGCAGATCATACCGCATGACATAAAAATCATCTTACCGTGTGACATTAAAATCATCTTACCGCTTGCAGTGAGAGCGCGATTCACCTTGTGTTCTTGGTTATGAACCTTATGGTGCTATACCGGAGGAAAGCAAAGCCCTTCTTTGCGGCTCTATTTGATATCCTAGTTGAGATGGTGAGAAGAGCATTGAGGAAGCAAATTTGGCAGCTTATAGCTGCTTGAAAAATCAGAAAGTGAGTTCTTCAGGAACCCCTATGTATGATATGGCCTAATAATAAATCTTTTGCATTAACTATTATTGATGATACTGATTTTGCCACTATAGAAAATATTAAACCAGTTTACGATTATCTATATAATAATGGAATTATCTCTACTAAAACTGTCTGGACCTACTCATGTCGAGATAGCTTTAAAGGTCAGTCGCTTGCTGATTGCGATTATCTTGCGTTCATTAGAGATTTATCTCAAAAGGGATTTGAAATAGCTTCACATGGTGCAGGCTCTGGTCTCTTCACTAGAGAAGAAATATTAGCATCCTTGGAAGATTTTAAAAACAAGATTGGCTATTATCCAAATATTTTTATAAATCATGCATCGAATTCTGATTGTATTTATTGGGGTGTTGAAAGATTTTCTTCTATTTTTAGATTCCTTTATATTTTCGCTAGAAAAGTATTGAGAAAAAAACAAATTAAAAGTGGTGGATCTAACCCAGATAGTATTAGTTTTTGGGGTGACGTATGTAAAGAAAAAATACAA
>JAKJFY010000025.1:0-25247 GCA_022704665.1 Spirochaetota bacterium
TCTCATAGAGTTCTTTGTCTTCCATGCTTCAAGTATGGCAAGATTCCTGCCTTCTGTCATGTCACCCATACTATTCCATACTATTCCCTGAAGCCCCAAATTATCATAAATAATCAGCAGCTCCGTACTCTTGAAAAACTTTGTGATACTTTGCTGCCAAAACTGATGAGCGGAGAGGTAAGGATAAAGTTTACTCACTCGGAGGTGCAGAAATGAGTCCTGTTCACTACCACGCAGGAAAGTTCCCTCCTTCTGAGCTTGAATGGCAGAAACTCATTCCTCTTATTGGACCGGCAAACACTGCGCTTGGACGTTACGACGGGCTTCTTACTGCTATTCCTGATAAGCATGTATTGTTGTCTCCTTTGATTACTCAGGAAGCTGTTCTTTCATCGAAGATCGAAGGTACGCATGTTACAATTGGTGAGGTCTTTGAATACGAAGCAGGAAGTTCTTCGATGCCAGAAACAAAACGTGGAGATGCTGAAGAGGTCTTAAACTACCGTAAAGCAATGTTAAATTGTATTGATGAATTACAGTACAGGCCTTTTTCTCAACATATTCTACGGTCGGCTCATTCTATTTTGATGCAAGGTGTCCGTGGAAAGAATAAAACACCAGGATCGTATCGAGTCAAACAGAATTGGATAGGAGAACGCGATTCTACGATAGATACTGCAAGTTTCATACCAATATCACCAGAGCAATTGCAGCCTGCCATGGATACCTGGGAGAAATATGTCAATGATACCTCCCAACCCGATGTTCTGGTACAACTTGCCATCATTCACCTTGAATTCGAGGCATTACATCCCTTCAAGGATGGAAATGGCAGGCTTGGACGCATGATAATTCCTTTAATCTTGTTTCAACGAAGATTGCTTCAGAGTCCAGATTTTTATATGAGTGGATATTTCGAGGCAAATAGAGATGAATACATTGAACGTATGAGGATCGTTTCGCGAGACAACGACTGGACACAGTGGTGCGCATTTTTTTTGAAGGGCATTCGTACACAGGCAAATGAGAATGAAGAAAAAGCGCGGAAAATCCTCGAACTTTACAATAGAATCAAGATCGCTATTGCAGAATCTACCCATAGTCAACATGCCATCAAAGCAGTAGATTTTATTTTTAGAGTCCCCATATTTGCAACGCCCCAGTTCGTGGCTGGCTCTGGAATTCCTAAACCTACCGCTACACGGATTGTGAATGTGTTGGCTGACCAGGGATTTATCAGTCCATTGCGGGAAGGAAAAGGTCGTAGAGCAGGAATATTTGCTTTTGGAGAACTACTTTCTATCACTGAATGAGAGGTCCTTTTTGTGTCTCACTCATGAGACGCAAGACTATTTGTGTCTCATAGAATGCGTTTTGTGAGACACAAAGCGAAATATGTCTCATAGGTGAGACAAAAGAGGGTGGAATGGCTTCCAGAATCACCGAGTCTGCCATCGAAGAACTTGCCATCGAGCTTCTAAAAGAGCAGGGCTACGAATATTGTGCGGGTCCTGACATCGCACCGGATGGGGAACGGGCAGAGAGGAAATCGTTTGAAGATGTTCTGCTGCAGGACCGACTTGCAAGGGCGGTGCGCACTATCAATAAAAGTGTTCCTGTCGATGCTCAGGATGATGCTATCAAGCAGATTCAGCGCTTTCGGTCGCAAGAAATCATTGTAAACAACGAAGCCTTTCACCGGATGCTCACCGAGGGAATACGGGTACAGCATAGAAAGGATGGTGCAGAACGGGGCGACCTGGTGTGGCTCATCGATTTTGAGAATCCAGAAAACAACGAGTTTCTGGTAGTCAATCAATATACCGTCATAGAAGGAAACAATAACAAGCGTCCCGATATCATCCTCTTTGTAAACGGCATACCGCTTGTCGTCATGGAGTTAAAAAATCCAGCAGATGAACAGGCAACAGTGAATTCCGCCTTTAAGCAGATACAAACTTATAAAGAGACCATACCGGGCATGTTTACGTATAACGGCTTCATCGTGATCTCCGATGGGCTGGAGGCAAAGGCGGGCTCCATCTCCGCCGGTTACAGTCATTTTATGGCGTGGAAATCGATAGACGGTGCAAAGGACGAATCCAGGCTGACAAGCCAGCTCGAAACCCTTATCAAAGGCATGCTGAACAAAAAAACGTTCCTGGACCTTATCCATCATTTTATCGTGTTTGAAAAATCCAAAAAAGAAGATAAAGAAACCAGCATAGTATCTATTCAAACTGTCAAAAAGCTGGCCTACTATCATCAGTATTTCGCGGTGAATAAGGCGGTAGAGTCTACCTTGCGAGCATCAGGGCCAGGTATAGTCCAGACCGATAATCTCGGATTTAATGTGTCTACCCTGCGGGTATCGGGGTACGTATCTGCAAAAGGAGTAGATGCTTGCGGCGTGAATGAAGCCCCTGAGAATTATGGGCTTGCCAGTGTCCGTGCCCAGCCTGCAGGAGACCATAAGGGGGGCGTCATATGGCACACCCAGGGAAGCGGAAAATCGCTTTCTATGGTGTTTTTTGCAGGCAAGATCATTCAAATGCTGGATAATCCAACGATACTGGTCATCACCGACAGGAACGACCTGGATGACCAGCTTTTCGATACCTTTGCGATGTCAAGACAACTCCTCAGACAGGATCCTGTTCAGGCTGAAAACAGAGAGCACTTGCAGGAACTGCTCAATGTCGCCTCCGGTGGTGTAGTCTTTACCACGATCCAGAAATTCCAGCCTGAAGAGGGCAACATATATCCTCTGCTATCCGATAGACGGAACATCGTGGTGATCGTCGATGAAGCCCATCGAACCCAGTATGGCTTCAGGGCAAAGACGATAGACGAAAAGGATGAGCAGGGAAAGGTGATCGGCAAAAAAACCGTGTATGGTTTTGCAAAGTACATGCGGGATGCCCTGCCCAATGCCACCTATATTGGTTTTACGGGTACACCGATAGAAAAAGAGGATAGAAACACTCCGGCCGTCTTTGGCAACTATGTCGATATTTACGACATCTCACAGGCGCAGGAAGATGGCGCCATCGTGAAGATATACTACGAAAGCAGGCTCGCAAAGATAGAACTGAGCGACCAGGGGAAGAGACTCATAGACGACCTGGACAAGGAGCTCAAATTTGATGAGTTCGCCGAGACGCAAAAAACCAGGGCAAGATGGACCCAGCTGGAGGCGTTGATAGGAAGTAGCGATCGCATTAGGCACATTGCAGGGGATATTGTATCCCATTTTGAGCAGCGCCAGGAAGTTTTTGAAGGCAAAGCCATGGTGGTGGCTATGTCTCGTTCCATCGCCGTCAGGCTGTACGATGAAATCGCCAAAATTAAACCAGAGTGGCACAACGATGACCTCAAAAAGGGTACCATTAAGGTGGTTATTACTTCTGCGTCATCAGATGGCCCAGAGATCTCACGGCATCACACCACAAAGGAGCAGCGGTGGATGCTTGCAGAGCGAATGAAAGACCCGCAAGATGAGCTCAAGCTAGTCATTGTGTGTGACATGTGGCTTACCGGCTTCGATGTCCCCTGTCTCCACACGATGTATCTTGATAAGCCCATGAGAGGACATACGCTTATGCAGGCAATAGCTCGGGTAAACAGGGTGTATAAGGACAAGCCCGGCGGTTTGATCGTGGATTATCTTGGCATTGCAGCCGATTTGAAGGAAGCCCTTGCCTTTTATTCTGATAGTGGCGGCAGAGGAGATCCTGCAGTCCTTCAGGAAGAGGCTGTTCAGATTATGCATGAAAAATTAGAAATTATTGCACAGATGTTCCATGGATTTAATTACCGGCAATACTTTGCAGCCAGCACCTCGGAACGCTTGTCGATCATCCTTTCTGCTGAAGATCATATCCTCGGTCTTGAAAACGGCAAAAAACGGTATATCGACGAGGTTACTGCCCTTTCAAAGGCCTTCTCCATCGCAATTCCTCATGAAGAGGCGATGGCAGTCAAGGAAGAGGTGGCGTTCTATCAGGCGGTTAAAGCCAGGCTTGTAAAGTTCGATAGCACGGGAACGGGCAAAACAGACGAAGAAATAGAGACCACCATCAAGCAGATTATCGATCAGGCGCTGGTTACGGAAAAGGTAATCGATGTCTTCGATGCAGCCGGCATAAAGAAGCCTGATATTTCTATCCTTTCCGAAGAATTCCTTTTGGAAGTAAGGAATATGGAACACCAGAACATAGCGGTGGAGGTGTTGAAAAGGCTTCTGAACGACGAGATCAAGGGAAGGATGAAAAAAAATCTGGTGCAGAGCCGCAGCCTTATGCAGATGCTGGAAGATTCGCTTCAGAGGTACCACAACAAAGTCGTCACTGCCGTTGAGGTGATTGAAGAGCTGATCAAGTTGAGCAAGGAGATTCAGCGGATAGATAAGGAACCGGCTGAGATGGGCTTATCGGACTATGAGTATGCCTTTTATACCGCAATTGCAGATAACAAAAGCGCACGCGAGTTGATGCAGAAGGAAACGCTGCGGGAACTCGCCATTGTTCTGTATCAGAAGGTAAGGCAAAACGCAACCATCGATTGGACCATACAGGAAAGCGTGAGGGCAAGGCTCAAGGTACTGGTTAAACGCACGTTGCGGCAGTACAACTATCCGCCGGATATGCAGGCACTGGCGACAGAAACCGTACTCAAACAGGCGGAGATGATCGCCGATGAGCTGATACAGAAAGCGGTTTGAATCACCGTTGGTTCCTGAAACAAGACAAGGGTAGGGAATGTACGAGTGGGGTATATTGAAGCTAAGAATCGGTGCGCTGTTGCAACGGTGCACCGTTACGACCACTGCCACTGCGTGGGTTGTTTTTCAGGTGTTTTGTTTTCGTTTAGATATAGGAATATATGGTAGGCGGCGATGTTGAACGCATTTGTTGGCCAGCCTGATGATATGGCCGCCGGAGAAGATCTCTTCTAATCGATGCGCAAACAAGCCATCGATGCGACTTACTGCAAAAATTGGAGTATATAATTCACCAGGGATTCTAAGCATTTTGTTGACAAAATCTGAGCAAAAATTGACCTTAGTAACAAACAACCTTATCCAGGTATTATAATCAATATCAAAATATGATTTTTTAAAATAGTAGTCCAGTTAGTGAAAAGTTTAGGTCTTGTATATCTAAGAAGAACTGAAGCAGGCTTTCCAATAATCGAAATGAATAGTGTCACAGTCGGTGATAACTTTCCGGTTTTAGTCGGGGAGAATTTTCCGGTTTCTTGTCCATAGCCTAACGTTGTTGGGTAATAAAGCAGGGGCTTTGGCCTCCGATATACTGGTGGTGTTAGCAGACACTACCCATACCGGAGAGAACCCCATGGACAAGGAGCAATGTATGTTGGAAGCCCGAATCTTGCAAGCACAGGGCTACACTCAGATGCAGATTGCACAGGTGCTCGGAGTCACGGATAGGACCGTGAGAACGTATCTCAAAGCACGGCCTTGTGCGCGAAAAAAGCCGGTGCGAGGCAGTAAGCTCGATGCCTTTAAACCATTTCTTGAACAGCAGCTTGAGAGGAATCCTTCGTACAATGGCGAACTTTTGTACGAGCGGATCGTTGCCCAGGGCTATAGCGGCAAGAAAACCGTCATGAAAGCCTATCTGGCACAGCTCAGACGGAAATTGAGCCACCAGGCAGTCCTACGCTTTGAAACAGAGCCGGGGCGACAAGCCCAGGTGGACTGGAAAGAGTTTGGCAGGCAATTCGTGGACGGCCATGAAACGAAGCTGTATGCGTTTGTCATGGTATTGGGCTACTCGCGCATGCCTTTTGTGCGGTTCACCACCAATATGCGACAGTCAACACTGCTTGCTTGTCATACGCTTGCCTTTGAGTACTTTGGAGGAGTCCCCAAGGAGATTCTCTACGACAACATGCGCACAGCGTTTGAGCCTGACGGCGAAGCTGCCTGGTACCCGACGCGGCGCCTTGCTGCCTGTGCTGTCCATTACGGTTTTGTCCCGCAACGCTGCAGGGTGCGTCGACCTGAAACGAAGGGCAAGGTGGAACGGCTCATCGGATATCTGGACCACAATTTTTGGGCTCGGATCGAAGATATGGTGCCGTATACTCTTAGCCCCCTCAATGATAAGGTCCTGGAGTGGATCGACGAAATCAGTACAAAGCCTTTGGAGGAACTCCAGGAATCGAGGAGTACACGCTTCAAACAAGAAAAGCCACTGCTTAGCGCGCTTCCTGCGGACTGTTTTGATGTGCGGGAACCTGTAGTGCTCATTGTCTCAAGGGAGTCGACAATTCGCTATGAAACAAACCGTTACTCTGTGCCACCTCAGTATATCGGCACAACGCTCCAGATGCTTATTCACCCTTTGCACAGAAGTGTGACGCTGATGGGGCCTAAGGGTCTCATTCGCCGTTTTCCACTCGCTCCTGCAGGTAGTCATACCACCGTATTCTTCCCAGAGGACCGTGCGCAGCTACTCGCGCGCTGGAAGCGTGACCAAGATCGGGTACAAGGCTGGAGAGCTTCTTGTAAGAAAGTCGCCAAGCCCTGGATCGACGTCGATGTCCGCGCTCCTTCGGCCTACGATGCCCTGATCGTTGAGTCCAGGGAGGCGGTGGTATGAACCGAACACTATCGCCCACGGCCTTTCTTTCGGGCCGTATGGAGGAACTTGGCCTTGGCTTTATGGCAGCAGGCCTTGAGTCATTTCTCTCTGAGCAGTCCGGAAAGAACCAGACGCTCACAGAGTCACTTTCAGCACTCATAGAGATCGAATATGATGCCAGAAAAGAGCGGACTGCACGCACCCGCCTTAAGCTCTCCGGAATGCCACAGGCCAAGTATTTCGAGGAGTTCGACCTCTCCTGGCTCAAAGGAGGCCTTACACGGGAACGCTTTGAGGAGCTGGGGAGCCTTGCCTTCGTTGAACGTAAGGAGAATGTGCTCTTTCTGGGCCCCTCTGGTGTCGGTAAAACACACCTCTTGTTGGCGATTGGGCAGAAAGCCTGTATTTCCGGCTATACCGCCTACTATATGACCTGCTATGAAGCGATCGATTCGCTCATTCGTGCCCGAGAGCAAGGACGACTCAGAAAACGGCTTACCTGGCTTAAAAAGCCCCATGTGCTCTTACTCGATGAAGTGGGCTACGAACCGCTCACACCAGAGCAAGCTCATGTCTTTTTCCAACTGATCAACGCCCGTTATGAAACAGGCTCAATCGTCATGACCTCCAACAAGTCATTCTCAAAGTGGGCGGAGCTCATGTCCGACGAAGCAGTTGCCACCGCTATGCTCGATCGGCTCTTACATCATGCACAGGTGTTCAGTCTTAAAGCTGACTCCTACCGAATGAAAGAACGCCTCCGCGTGGGGGCTGTCGGTTTCGAATAATGGTCAGAAACCGGAAAGTCCAAACCGACTAAAACCGGAAAATTTAAACCGACCTTGACAAATAGAGCGGTGTATCGAGAGAAAGAATATATCGATACCTCGCATCCCTTGATCGAGTAGCCTTTGAATGAATTGATGCAATATGACTGTTTTGCCCACACGCCAAGGGCCAATGAGCACTATTGCGCGCTTGATCGATCTAGCAAGTGCAAGCGCTGAAAATGCATGAAAATACGATCGATGTGGCCATGTTCTTTCCTCATCGTCTAAGCTGCGGCCGGCGTACCATCACGGGTTATCCAACGAAAAGCGCTGTTGTACTTCTTGCGAGGGTATTTCAAGCTTGGAAATTTATGACGAATTTGTACTTAAGTCTATATGGTGAAATAACATATCCCACTCATCTGTATATCATCCCGCCTAAAAACCTGTCCACCCCCGAGGCTGAATACCTTGCACTTGCATTCATCTGTACATCATCCGCCCAAAAATCTTGTCCATCCTGTGGCTATTCCGCAATTCTTCTTCCCAAAATCAGTTCAGGCCGATACTCGAAGTGCATATTATCCCAGACCGTCCACCTCCCGCCCCAGACAAATCCCTCTTTTTCGAAGATATCGATAACCCGCTTGGGGGGCATCCAGCGTTCGGACAGCGGGATGAGCATCCAGTTCTCGTTGCCTTTATTCTTTTCCCAGTTCCAATAGATGATCTTATTCTGCCAGCTGCGCGGCAGTATATCGATGGCGAGGCCCATACTATGAAAAGAGATGCCGTTGGTATCGCGTATCTGGCGCCAGGAATAGCCATCGATGGAGCTTATCGATTCCATAAAAGCTTTCACTGCATCATCGGTCTGGGCCGCAGCAAGGATTTGCTCTTCAACTCGAGCAAGAAGCTCCACAATATTCTCGTGGACGCTCACTTGTTTTCCAAGGAACATTGTTTTTGTAATGTGGCGCTCGACATCTTTTCTCGTGGATGTGTCATAGATTGCTTCAAAAAAAGAAGTTGCAGATACTGGTGCAGTCTCTCGGCTCTCTGAGGAACCAAAAGCGCGAATTTCTTCGATTTGAGCATCACTGAAGGTGGCTGGATCAGCGAGCTTTTTAGGGATATAAGGGATATAGAAGATGAGTTTGCGATATTTTTCCTTAGAGCCAAGAAGATTCGCTGGCAGATACCGCCCCTCTGCCCAATAAAGTTCAACTATGGTATCGTCCTTGGTAATGTGTATTTTCCAATCGCTTATTGCTGGATCGAAGGTGTTTTCGATCTTGATGCCTGGATAAGCAGATCGAAGGACACTGAGCTCTTGCTCTATTCTGGAAGGGCCTTCGGCTAGGATTCGAGGCGCTGGACCTGATCTGGGCGCAAGCAAGTATATTATAATGAGTGCAAGGCCCGCTGCAAATCCAAAAGCGATCTTGACTAGACGGCTCGAATTGGGACTAGAATTTTGCGCCTCTTCTTCCTTATTTTTCCCTTGGTCATTATCAAGCATCGTGCGATAAAGATAGCGCATTTGGCTTGCGCCATGTCAAGGGAGCAGAATTTTCTCATGTCGAAGATTTTTGACACGAGACAGAGCTCATAACACAGGCGCCTCCAGTCTAAACCCTAAGCTATTTCGTCCGCTCCTTGTAAGCCACCTTTATCTCATTTTTGCCTTGCGTTAGCCCTAAGCTATTTCACCTTTGCCCAGCGCAGCACCTCTTTGAGCTTAGGCCTTTTGCCCGTCATGAGTATGCCAACCCGGAAAACCCTTCCTGCGAATATCATCATGCCCGCAACCGAGCCAATAAGGACGCCAATACATAGCAGTAGATGCCATACTTGAGGCGATGAAACAAGGATTCGGGAAAGCATCACGATTGGGCTCGTCAGCGGAAAGATAGACATGATGACCACTATAGTTGAATCTGGGCTTGTCACCAGAGTATTGAGCATGACCATAGGTATAATTAAAAAAATCAATAGAGGCCAAGCGATTTGCCCCAGGTTTTGCTCATCCTCGCTTGCAGCTCCCAATGCGGCGTATGCTGAAGAATATAGGAAGAAACCTAAAATAAAGAAAACGAAGAGCCATATCATATTCTGCATAGATATTGCCACTGGCAAAGCGAGTCCGAAGAGCGGCCCCAGGAAGTGATTGAGAAGAAATGCCATCGATATCCAAACCGCATACTGAAGTATACCAGCAAGTCCTAAGCCCAATATCTTGCCTATCATGAGATCTCGGCTCGTTACGCTCGAGAGCATGATCTCCACAGTCTTCGAGGTCTTCTCGGTTACAACAGAGCGCCCGATCATCTGGCCATAGAGCAATATGGTCATATAGAGCAACATGATAAAAACGAGGACTGTCATAAGTGTCTCGATAAAGGCTTGATCTCCTTGGCCCTGAGCCTTCTCTCCACCTCCTTTTTCGAGCTTTATTACCTCGAAAGAAGGCTTGGACAACAGTTTTGCAGCCAGAGCTGGGTCAATTCCGCTTTCCTTTATTCGCTCTTCGCGCGCTACAGCCTCTAAGACAGCCGAAGCGGTGCTATATACATTTATTTCAGCGCTGCTCTTTGAGTACCAGATGGCCTTCCCTGTGTTAGGCCATCCCGCCTCGAGTTCCAGCAAAGCAAGTCGAGAGCCATCGATAACTGAAGCTTTCGCCGCTTCCATGTCTTCGACTTGCTCAATTTTGAGCTTCATGCTCGAAAATGCAGCTGAAAGAGCTTGTTCTACCGAAGGCGGAGCTCCGAAGAGAGCAAGCGGCTTATCAGATGCCACTGTGCCTGGGGATTGAGCAAGCAAAGTGGGTAGGACAGTTACCGCAAAGATGAGAAATGGCCCAATTATGGTGAGGATTACAAAAACCTTGTTAGCTGCGGTCAACTTGAACTCATGGCGTATAACATGCTTAAGTTTAGGCATTTTCAACCTCCTCACCCCCAACTAGGTGGATGAATATCTTGTGTAAGGATGGGGCTACTGTCTCAAAGCGCCGAACCTTGAGCCTTCCTGCGATAGCCTTGAATAGAAGGTCAGAGTCGGTACCTTCCTTGAGTTCGACCTCAATCCAGCGCGGATAGGACACCACTGAGTCGACAAAGTCAAGGCTCTGCACAAAAGAAGCATCTCCATCGAATTCTAGCTGAACCGCATTTCGACCATATCGAGCCTTGATATCGGCCATTGAGCCATAGACTATAGCCTTGCCTTTATCCATGAGAAGAATTCTTTCGCATATTTTTTCCGCATGTTCCATAATATGAGTGGAGAAAAGCACAGTTGCGCCCTTATGCTTAAGCTCGACCATAACTGAAAGGAGTTCGTCCTGTGCCATAGGATCGAGACCCGAGAATGGTTCATCGAATACGACGACCGATGGGTTATGAGCGACTGCTGCGATGAATTGCGCTTTCTGAGCCATACCTTTAGACAAGTCCGATACTTTGCTATTCTTCCACCCCGACAGATCAAAGCGCGCAAGCCACGCATCGATCGCAGGTCGATATTCGGCAGGCTTAGCTCCCTTGATCGCGGCGAGATATTCGAGCACCTCGCCAAGCTTCGCCTTGCGGTAGAGCCCGCGCTCTTCAGGCAAATACCCAATTCGATCTTTGTCAGCCTCGGAGAGAGGCTCGCCATCGAAGCGAATCATGCCTGAATCAGGAGCTATTATGTTCATTATCATGCGGATAGTTGTGGTTTTGCCCGCCCCATTGGGACCGATGAGCCCAAAAATTTCTCCAGGCCTTGCCTCAAAGGAAAGGCCTGCAACTGCCTGCACACTGTCAAAGGTCTTGTAGATATTCTCGATAGTTATCGTAGTTGACCTCCTTGCAATATTCTATTCAGATGTTTTTTTCTTCTTGCGTTGGCGCACACATTCCGTGAGGAGATATTCGATCTGGCCATTTATGGAGCGAAAGTCATCTGCTGCCCATGCAGCTAGCTCCTTCCATAGGGTCGGGGAAAGTCTCAAGAGGATCTGTTTCTTTTCATTATCTTTTTCCGGCCCGTTCATGCATTTTCCTCGACTTAGATTCCAAAAGTCTCCTTAAAGGCAATCGCCTTAACCCTACTCAATATATTGAGCCACTGTTGACTATGGGCTGTGGATCCTTATTGGAGCACAATACGACAAGCAGATTGCTGACCATGGCGGCTTTTCGCTCCTCGTCCAAGTTTACTATATTTCTATCGCTCAATTTGGCGAGAGCCATCTCTACCATGCCTACAGCACCCTCTACGATCATCTGGCGAGCCGCGATGATAGCTGAAGCCTGCTGGCGCTGTAGCATAGCAGCTGCAATTTCGGAAGCATAGGATAGATGCGTGATACGCGCTTCCAATATTTCCAGCCCTGCCATGTCTACCTTGCCTTGGACTTCTTTTTTAAGGCTCTCTGCTATCTCTTGACTGTTTCCGCGAAGGGACTTTTCCCCCTCTTCTTCGGAAGCATCGTAGGGATAGAGCCTCACAATATTGCGCGCAGCGGAGTCGCACTGAATAGAGAGGAATTCGAAATAATTATCCACATTGAATACGGCTTTTGCGGCGTTGACGACTTTCCATATCACCACGATGCTGATGATCACAGGATTGCCCAGGGCATCGTTGACCTTCTGCTTCTCATTATTTAGAGTCATGGCCTTGAGCGATATTTTTTTGGAAACTTGTTTGGAGGATGCACCTTGAGCTTTGCGCGCCGAGCTGCCCGCGGTTGTCTCGCTTATGGGAACGGGGATAGATCCCGATGTCAACTGTACTATAGAAGGACAAACCGATGCCACAAAGGGATTTACAAAAAAGAAGCCGGGCCCTTTTAGCGTTCCATAATAGTTACCAAAGAGTGTGAGGACCATTGCCTCGTTAGGCTTTAGGACCTTGAGTCCAGCAAAGATAATGGGTCCGATCAGAAATGCGTAAAGGCCGCAGACAACCATGAGAACAATGGTACCTGCATCCATTTTCTCTGAAGATGCTCCGAGAACAAAGCCAGCAATGGTCACGATAATAAGAAGGATATTGAGGATAAGTATCGTCATGCCATTAAGGCTTGGCGCTGATTTCTCTTCATTTATGGGATTCTGATTCATAATGCTCTCCTTTTTTTGAATTCCCGATATCATTTTGATATCGATATAATATCTCATTTACCATGGAGTTCTGTCAAGGGCTTATATGCGCTAGAGGAAAGAATAGCCGCTTAGATGCGAATCTTCACTCCAAATTGGTGGCCACATTTATCACTCCGACATCTCAAAAATAGCATTTAAAACACTTGCTGATTTCGTCCCTGAGATTGCGCGAAAACTCGCCGTTATTTTTGATGATGAAGGCCTTCTCCAGTAAATCGAGATAGCGTGCTATGGCGTTCTTGCTAAGGCTAAGCACCTCAGAATAGAGCCCAAAGACAAAGATCGATAAGGAGCTTCGCACATGCGCCAGTATCATGGATGTACTGCACTTAAAAATTCATCTCATCAGCGCCATCAATAGGGCGCCATAGGCAGTTGCAATGACAAGAAAAATTGCGAGCGGCAAAGCACATTTCAGCATGACCTTTATCAGTGACGACTTAAAGTGCTGAGCGGTCACCACCATGCAGACATGAAGTGGCGAAAGCATCATTCCTGTGTAACCAAAGGCATTCGCAATCATCACCCCAGCCTTTAATGGAATTCCTGACGATGCAATTAGCGCGAGTACGATAGGCATTGATAACCCGACATACCCCATCCCCACGCCCGTTACGATACCCGAAATAAATGGCAGAACTGCGATGACGACAAGAGCCGGAATCCCCGCATTCGCGAGCTCCAAGGAAGCCTCATGCGCGAGGTTTGCGGAAGTCATCAGCGCAGAAAAGACACGGATGCCGATAACCACCGCGATGAGGTCGATCGTCGAATTTGTGAGGCTGTGCTTGAATATCCAGGCTCCGCCTGAGGTTTTTATGAGATACCACGAACCAATAAGAAGCCCGATATAGATCGGCACATAGCGACTCATGAGCGCCTTTACATCAGCGCTAAGCGATATATTCTTGGTCAGCGCTTCCCAAATTACATCGATTACTATATAGGTACCGAGTACGAGTCCAAGTGGCGCGATGCCATGTAGCACCTCTCTAAGAGATGGTTTTTCCCCTGTAGAGATCGAATTCCCAGAAAGACTGTCCGCTGAAGCCCTCACGTCGCTGGAAGGTGCTGCCATAGATAAAGGAATCGCGTTCGGGAGAGGTATCGCATCTGCCGAGCCATGGGCGCCCTCAGAATTATTTCTCGACTTTGGCAGCACAAACAGAAAACCCAATATCAAGAGTACAATTGGCGCATAGATATTGAGACCAATCAGCGTGAGCGTAGGAAGTTTTGTCAGCCCCGACGTTAAAATAAACGCAGGGAAAAGCGGCCACGCGAGCTCGAGGATATGTCTAAACAAGTAGTTCACCGCAGAAAGCGCCTCTGGCCCTCGCGCGTCATCATCATTCAATGCGCCGACCAGCGGAGCCGAAATGATTGCCCCGCCTGGCATAGGCAGGGTTCCTATAAGCAATGGCACCACCCCAAGCGCTATCCTGCGCGAAGGCATTGCCTTAGCGACTGTGTTGGAAAACACATTCATCGCCCCAGAGGTCTTCATTGCTTCAGAAAAAGTCATAATAGCTGCTAAAAGGAGCACCAGCAATATCAAATCAGGATTGGCAAGCTCCCTCAATGCGGCATTGACAATCCCTTTAGTATTCATCCCTTGCCACAGCGCGATGAGAATCCCACCGACTGCAGCAGCAAGGCCTAAGTGCACATGCTTAGAGGCTGCAATCACAATAAGCGCAAAAATGACGAGAATTTTGGCAAGCGCAGGTACATTTATCATGACTCTTTCACCCTAGTGCGCCCTATCGTACTTACGCAAGAGCCAAAAGGAGCAATTATAGCTTTTATTAGACTCTTTCAAAAGTCAGCTAGAAAAGCATTTTCCTAATGCAAAGCGTTGGTACTATAACTTGCGCAAGTCCAGTCAAGGGACGAGCAAAGGCTCTCCCTGTTCTATCTCAAAAAGCCATGTGGAAAGGCTCCCCATGTTCCATACATTCATATATCCAAGGCCAAGAAGGAGCGAGGCGGCTGTTCTGCTTCTATTTCCTGATGCGCAATAGGCGATCACCATTCTTGTAACATCAGGACCGATTATCTTTGCTGCACTTTCGCTATTGATATCTGCTACTGGGAATAGAATAGCTCCTGGAATATGACCTGCTACATACTCATCATGAGTACGTACGTCGATGAGAATAATATCTTGTTTGCTCGCTAAAAGTTCATAGACGCGCTCAGGAGAGATTGATTGCGCTTCTCCATTCTCAGACCAGGTTCCCATTGCGGCAAGAAGTACAAACAAGCAAATTATAAAGATTGTTTTTATTTTCATTATTTTTCCTCTCGCGCAAATGAGATGATCATAGCTTTCAAAGTGCCAATCTCCGGCATAGCTATGCTCTTGTCTCTCACTTAACCCTAACTTTATAGGAGACCGTAATATGTTCCTGCGGCCCAAGCGAAGGGATAATCCATTGTATATTGGTATACTGCTCCGCGGTAGCTGTCTTGAGCGTCTCAGAGCCATCTACATTCTCGACGGCATAAGTGATAGGCCAAGGATGATAACTCACACCCCCGTCGATCGAGAACATTGCCAAGGGAAAAAGAGCGGCCGATTCTTCGATATATATAGTGCCTTCGTTTATTGTGCCGAACACCGCCACATTCTTGAGCATGTCAGTACAAGGGCAACCGGTAGAAGTATTGATGGCGGTTATCGAATACTGAATTATGTTGCCTGGATAGACCTTATCGGGCAACGGTCGTAGGGTTTCGTGCACGACTCCTTTTTCATCAGTAGTAGTGACCACCAAAGATGCGCTGAGAGAAACTCTCAAGAAATCGTTCTTATCCTGTTGATTTGTCTGATTTTCCTGAGCGAAGGCAAAAGGTGCAAGAAGGCAGAATACTACAATGAGAATAAGGAAGGCACTCTTTCTAGACAAGGGCACATAGAATGGATTTTGCAATTTCCTATCCTCGGTCTTTTATAACTTTGCTCACTATATGAGAAAGCATATAAAATATAACTTTATTCTTGTCAATATATGCTATAAAGCAAAGCATCTTTAGAAGAAATCAAAGAGTTTCATGCCTTTAAGCCGTAGGGCATATCGAAGGCGAAGAGAGAAGCTTTTTGACGATCGCAAGGGGGTTAGCGCCTTATTTGATAAATTATCTTGAAATCATGCTCCATACTTTTTGCTGCCCGAGGCGCGCCGTGGATTTGAGGCCTAGACTCTTATAGTGTTCTAAAGGCAATGCTGATTCAGCTCCTATATCCCATTACAGTGTAGAAAGCCATGTTCTGTTGGCGTGTATCTAAGCGCCCATATTGCGCGACAACTGGAACATCTGCGTTGAGACGAAGGGCATACTGAGTTTCGCGGGGTAGCTGGATTCCAATTTCATCCGTACTTTTCCAGTTGACTTAAGAGGGTCAGGAAAATAATTCCTTTTTGCGCAAGCGGAAGGGGATATTTTTTAAAAAATATATTGAAGAAATAATGCATGGGTCGTTGTGGGCCGATTAGAATTGTGCTATACTCTTCTCATAGGAGGGCTCTATGTTCTTGGGAACTATCTATGAGAAGAAAACTGGTCGTACAATCCTTAAAATCGTCGAATCCTACCGCCTTAATGGCAAGTCGAAGAAACGCATGATCCAAAACTTGGGCTATCTCGATGAGCTAGAGAAGATATATCCAGACCCAATAGCGCATTTCAAAGAAGTCGCGAAGCAAATGACTCTAGAGAAGAAAGAAAAAGAGGCGACACGGCTAGTGCAATTAGACCCAAATGCGAGCCTTACTAAATACGAGAATCTTAGCCCTGATGGAGTAGCTCGCAAGAACTTAGGTTATGCCGCACTCTCAAAACTCTATCATGAGATGAGAATCGATGTGTTTCTCAATAACCACCAGCGCTATAAGAAGTTTAAGGCAAACCTCAACTCCATCTTTAAGATGCTCATCTTTAATCGCGCACTCTATCCTGATTCTAAGCGCGGTGCATGGGAGAATAGGGGGATATTCTTTGAAAATACCAATTATTCCCAAAATGAGGTGTATCGCTCTCTTGACTACTTCCTTGAGTGGCGGCCAGCACTCTTAGAGCACCTGCATGAACAAATGAAGGCCAACTACAAAAGGGATACGCTTCTACTCTACTATGATGTGACTAACTACTATTTTGAGATCGATGAACCGGATAGCCTTCGGGCGAAAGGAGTCTCAAAGGAGCACAGGCCTAATCCAATAGTCCAGATGGGACTCTTTTTGGATGAGAAAGGACTACCTGTCTCGTATGAACTCTACCGTGGCAACAGCAATGACTCTAAGACACTACCTTCTATGCTTGATGACACGGTAGTCGATTTTGGCTTGCACCACCTTATTCTTGTGGCGGATAAAGGGATGATGAGTGGAGACAATATTGCGAAGATTCGGCTTGGGCATAATGGCTATGTCATGAGTTACTCGGTTAGGGGAGCAGATAAGGCCTTCAAGGACTATGTCCTAGATGAAGAGGGCTATAGTCCTGTCTATGATAGTGAGGGAAAGCTTGTAGCTAAGCATAAGAGTCGCTATAGCCCTAGGGAGATATGGGTTACAGATAGTGAGGGAAGACGCACGAAGAGCATCGTGAATGAGCGTCAGATTGTCATCTACAGTGAAAAGTATGCACAGCGAACTCGTAAGGAACGCGCGCTCGCCATCGAGAAAGCTGCTGGACAGATCTATGCACTCTCGAAGGATGCGAAGACGAGCTCCTATGGCTCAGCGAAGTACCTAAAGAAGCTACCTTTCGATAAGACAACGGGGGAATGTTTTCCCGAGACCGAGTACCTGATGATGCTCGATGAGGGGCGGATTGATGAGGATGAGAAGCTTGATGGCTACTATGTAATCTGTACTAATGTCATTGGACGAGCGAAAGATGAAAAGCCCTTTAAGGCAGAGTACCGCTACACTCCTGACGGATTCTTCCAGCTCAATAGAAAAGTGACTGACGATGACATCATAGAGATATATAAGGGCTTATGGCGTATTGAGGAGACCTTCAAGGTAACAAAGAGTGAACTTAAGGCTCGGCCGGTGTTTCTCTCTACCGAGAACCATATCCGTGCACACTTCCTCATATGCTTTGTTAGTTTGCTTATTATTAGACTTATAGAATATCGCCTTAGATGGAAGTATTCCTCAGCTGCGATTCAAGAGTCACTCGCGAGTGCCTGTGGCACAAGGATCGATGAGAAGCTCTATGTGTTTGACTACTATGACGCAGTCCTTGAGGCGATAGGAAAAGACCTTGGGATTGATTTTTCTTGCCAGTCGCTCACCATACAGGAGATTCGCCATCTACTTGCCCATACAAAGCAAAGAACCTAGGAGATGGACTACAACCTATATCAAGAAGATATGCTCACTAGTCATTATACGATAAATGATTATAACACTTTATTAGAAAACAAACTGGCAAAGTCAAGTTATAAAGCCAAACATTAATGAAGTTATTCTATTCCAATTGAATAGGCTTCGTAGGAAGCATACAAAGAGTGTTAGAATTTGAAAAGATTGCGGTTGAGGGGAAGTTTGGGGAAGGGAAGCGTTGATACTTACTCGATCGTAGAGCGATAAAGCTACGGAAAACGAGTAAGAGCACGCTCCTTGTTCCGTTTCTAGTGATGAATCTGATAGTCCTCTATCGGAGAAAAGCAAGAGCCTTCTTGTGGCATTATTGCATATAATAATTGAGATGGCCAGAATATCTTTTTAAGGTCGATGCTAGCAATTTTAATAGCAATATTATACTGAAAGCGAGTTCTTCAAGAACCGTTATTTAAATTTGTGCAAGATTTTTTAATAGGAAGCGCTATTTTAGCAGACAGCATGAGAGAATAAAAACTCAAATTTGGTATAAGATACTACGGCGCCGAAGTCAGAGGCATTCACTTACTTAGGAACGCTTTAGGCCAATCTGTGACCGATAGTTGTCCAAGGTAAGGATTCTTCATCCATGGTCTGAAGAGCGCTTCTATGCTAGACATCAAAGTTAAAAACCATATGCGGTAGTGATGCATGTACGGATCTTTGGGGGCGTTGGGCAACTAGCGTCTCTACCGCGACCTAATATCCTGGTCAATGAATGATAATGCTCTATTCGCCTTGCCTACACTTTTGTCGATTCTCTCTCGATATACCGAATAGGCAGAATCGTAACCCTTTCTGTTTCTTGTTTATTGCTGAGCTTAATAATATTTGAAGCGATAGTGCAGCCAATTGCTTCAAAATCTGAATGAATGGTGCTGAGCGTAGGCGTAATAAACGTAGCGAGAGGAATATCATCAAAGCCAATTACCTGGACGTCTTCAGGAATACGGAGATTCATATTCTGCAAGGCTTTTATTACACCAATCGCGAGTATATCTGCGGCACAGAATATCCCATCAAATCGCTCAGATGCAAAAATCTCCTCTGTCTTTCTCAATGCGGCTTGAAACGAAATGGGCACCGAGTACACCTTATAGCTTTTTCTAATGAGATTGTAGCTTCTCGCAGTATCAATAAATGCCTTTTCTCGCTCTTCCATAGGCACTGAAGGGTGAAAAGTTCTTATCATAGCGATCCGTCGGCATCCTTTATTAAGGAGGGTTTCGGTCGCAATGCGCGCTCCCAAATAGTTGTCGCTCTTTACAAAGACAATATTGCGCGGCATTTGATGATCAATATTCTTATCAAAAAAGACAGTAGGTATATTCTCATTCAGAATTCGCGGATTAATCTTTTCCCCTGATCCTATAATGATCAATCCATTCACTTGATTATTGATCATTGAATCGACGATATCGTTCTCGACAGTTTCATTTTCCTCAGTACTGCCGAGAAAAAGGTGGAATTTTGCCTTATGAAGCTCTCGTTCGATTACTTTTGAAAGACTGGAATAGAACTCATTCGAGATATCGGGGACCACAAGGCCAATAAAATTTGAATTCTTTTGGCGGAGATTACGAGCAATATTATTCTGTTGATAGGAAAGCTGCTTGACAGTTTGCAAGACTTTTCTTCGCGTCTCTTCGCTCACATAGCCTGAATTATTCAAAACTCTAGATACGGTCGATATCGCGACATGAGCCTCACGCGCAACATCCTTTATAGTATTTTGGCCTTTCATAGATATATCTCAGCCCTGATTCGAAGTATAGTAAAGCTCAGCTATTTGTCTAAAATGGTGCATTTCCAATGGAATATTGGTATGGGCCTTGATGATGCTGCTTGTCCCAAGCACAAGATGATTGGCACCTGCACTGAAGAGAGCAGTCAAGCGTGCCTCATTGATGCCACCATCAGCGGCAAGCTCTGCCGAGCTCCCCGCTACGGTGAGTATCTCTTTTACCTTTTTCATATTGCGAAGCCCACGGCTATCGAAAGGTTGACCCGCGTATGCAGGCCCGACTGTATTCGCCACGACCATCCTGAGTGAAGGCACGAATTGCGCGATCGAATCAGGAATTTCGGTAGAAGGAAGAAATCCCAAGCCCACACCGACCTTTTTATCCATGATTTTCTGCACTACCGTATCCACTGCCTCATTGCATTCATAGTGAATAATAATCGTATCAGCGCCGCAATCGACCAATTCATCGATGTAGTACGAAGGATTCGTACAATAGAGATGCACATCAAGCCTACTATTTGTAATCTCCCTTAGATAGGCAACAAATTGTGGATAGAGCAGAAAGGTTTTTGCAAAATGCCCATCGCAAATATCGATATGGTAGACAGATACCCCCTCTGCATCCAGAAGGGGGATGATCTCCTTCATCGTCAGAGGATTCATGCATGCGAGAGACGGTGCCAATAGAAGCATATGAATAGTACCTACTTGTTAGGGAAACGTTTCTATAGATATCATGGATATAATAGGCTGTCAATAGGCAATTATGATAACCACACTGCTTGACAGGCTAATAAAATGAGCTTAGAATTATAAACAATTAAAATGCCTATGGAAACGTTTCTATGATTACCAATGTCATACGGACTCTACTTGTCGTAGTAGAATTATCCAGGAGATTTTATGATAGATAATCAGATATCGTATTCCGGAAAAGTCAGCGAAATGCTCAATGTTTTGCTGAGCAAACCAAAGGCTGAGAGAATCAAAAAAATCAAGGACTCCTTGCTTGATCATGTGCCTGGCATTTGTACCGAAAGGCTTAAAATATATACAGAGGTTTACGAGGATTGTGCCTCGTATGCGCCTGTTATCAAAAGAGCAAAAGCGCTTGTGCGTTATCTTAATGAGATGACAATATACTTGAGAGACGAGGACCTATTGCCAGGATATCAATCCAGCAGACCTCGATTTGCTCCTATGTTCCCTGAGTATTCGTGGGATTGGCTCTACGAGGAAATTGATCGCTTTGATAGAAGAAAATACGATCGATTTCAAATATCCGACGAAAGCAAGCAAGACCTCCGCGCCTATCTTCCTCGCTGGAAAGGTATGAGTGTCTATGAGCACATTTCTGCTGCGCAGACCGACATTGTGAAAAAAGCCGCGCAGATGGGAGTCATGAGCTGGACGGGCCAAGCCACCTCGGGCGAAGGCCATATTGTAGTCGATTATCCAACCGCACTTAGCAAGGGCTTTACTGGGATACGACAAGAAGCAGCGGAGAAGCTTAGTGCCCTCAAATTGTATGAACCCGACGATCTTCGGAAGAAGGCATTCTATGAGGCGACAGTAATCATTTATGATGGAATACTGAGCTATCTCAGCCGATTATCAAGAGCTGCAGAAGCGCAACGCGAGCATACTCAAGATCTTCGGCGAGACAAGGAGCTCCAGAGAATGATCTGTGCGCTTGATACCTTGCAGAAAGGACCGCCTCAAAACTTCTATGAGGCAATTTTGATGGTCTGGCTTATTCACCTGATCCAGCAAATAGAGTCAAATGGGCATTCGACCTCGCTTGGACGTTTCGACCAGTATCTCAATGCTTTCCTTATCAAAGATATTCAACAAGGTATTTTAACGAACGGGGAAGCTCTCGAACTTATTGAGCATTTCTATCTCAAACTTTTTTCTATTATCAAGATCAGGCCCGAAAAGCATTCTCGGACACAGAGCGGCTATCCGATGTACCAAAATCTTGTTGTGGGCGGTATCACACTAGAGGGAAACGATGCAGTCAATGAAATGAGCTGCCTTTGCCTTCGTGCAGTAGAAGACGTAAAGCTTTCTGAGCCTAATTTCTATATTCGCCTTAATCAAATCACTCCGGATTGGTTCCTTGCAAAAGCGATAGAAGTTGTCAAGCTTGGGACAGGAATGCCTGCATTCGTCAACGACCAAGTAATCATTCCTTCGCTCAAAAAGCGAGGCGTTAGTGCTGAAGATGCAAATAATTATTCCACCATGGGTTGCCTTGAAGTGCTTGTGCCTGGCAAGTGGGGCTATCGAGCAAATGGAAAGAGCAAGCTAAATCTTTCTAAAATTCTCGAATTGCTTCTCAATGATGGTACAGATCCAAAAACTGGATTTACTTTGAAAAAGGGCATTGGCAGGTTGCCAGAAATTACCTCATTTGAAGCACTTATGCAGGAATGGCGAGAACAGGTAAAATTTTACACCCAGATTCATGTCACTGCTGACAATATCAATGATGCCTTTCTCGAAGCCATGGTGCCGAATGCCTTTTGCTCTTCGCTCGTGCAAGATTGCCTGGAACGTGGAAAAATGCTCAACGAGGGGGGGGCTGTCTACGACATGACAAGCGGTGCCCTTGTCGGTCTGCCGAATGTAGGGAATTCCCTTGCTGCAATTAAAAAGCTAGTGTTCGAATCGAATACAGTATCCTCCCAAGAGCTTATGGATGCACTGAAAAATGATTTTAAAAAGCTTCATGGCGAGGATATTCAGGCCCTGCTAAAAAACAAGGTTCCTAAATATGGCGAAGACGAAGACTATGCAGATAGCCTCACCGTAGAAGCCTTATCCGCATATACAGATATAATCTCTGATTTCAAAAATATGAGATATGGAAGAGGGCCTATCGGAGGTAATTATTACCCTTCAACAGTGACCATTTCAGCCAACGTCGCCTCAGGATTTGACGTTGGCGCAACCCCTGATGGAAGGAAGGATGCCGAACCTTTGGCAGATGGAATATCGCCCTCCCAGGGCACAGGAAAAGAAGGCCCCACCGCAATTATTCGTTCTGTCACAAAGTTGCCCACTATTGAAATGACAGGAGGACAGCTCCTCAATCTTCGCATTACCAATGTTGTGCTTGATACCGAGGAAGGCCGAAAAAAATTAGCAGCCCTTATAAGGACCCTGTTTCAGCTCGATGGTTGGCATGTACAGTTCAATTGCGTTTCGACTAAAGTATTGCGAGATGCTATGGCGCATCCCGAACGATATAAAGACTTGATTGTGAGAGTTGCAGGCTACAGTGCTCAGTTTGTTTCGCTTGATCCTGTCCTTCAACTGGATATCATCTCACGCATGGAGCATGACCTTTGAAACATGGTGAAAAAAATGAGCCCACAATTACATAACTGCAGCATAGGAATCGATATTGGTGGCACAAAAATATGCGCAGGGATTGTCGATGAAGACAAAAAAATAATTGCGCGCGTTACTTTTCCCACTGAAGCAAAGCAAGGGCCAGATATAGTAACCGAGCACATTATTGCACAAGTAAAAAACCTCATTGCTCAAAGTAGCCTCTCAAGCGAGAACATTCAATCGATCGGCTGTTGTGTTCCTGGAACAGTGGATCCTGATACAGGATTTGTAGAGCTTGCTCCTAATATTGGATGGGTGAACTACGAATTCGGCAGGACGTTTACGCAAGCCTTTCAAGGCATCTCCCTTCGCTATGAACAGGATACAAAAGCAGCTGCATATGGAGAATTCTTGCTTCTCAATGACAAATCTATCAGAAACCTATTCTATATTACCATAAGCACGGGTATCGGTGCAGGCATCGTGATCGATGGGAAAATTGTCAGAGGCTTTCATTTTGCTGCAGGAGAAATTGGTCATTGCGCAATAGATCGAAATGGAGTGCAATGTACATGTGGAAATGATGGTTGTCTTCAGGCATATAGCAGAGGTCCGGCAATAGTAGAAACGGTGAAGAAAGCAATGCGCCAAGGAGCGCCAAGCATACTCACATCTAAAAAACCGCTCGACCTTATCGAGGCCATGGATGTCACCAATGCTGCTCTTGAAGGCGATGCATTGTGTCGCAATACCTTGGAAAAGGCAGCCGACGATGTAGGTTATGCATTGAGTTGGGCAGTGAATATTCTCGACCCCGATATCATCATTGTCGGCGGTGGC
The DNA here is from genome assembly GCA_022704665.1 of Spirochaetota bacterium. Taxonomy (GTDB): domain Bacteria; phylum Spirochaetota; class Spirochaetia; order Treponematales; family Rectinemataceae; genus Rectinema. Next base: position 23,866 of record JAKJFY010000025.1, read on the forward strand.
ATTGCAAAATCGGGCTCATTTTTCTTTCAGCATTTAGAAAAAGCCACACGAAAATATAGCTATCCCCCCTTACGAGATACACCAATCCAAGTCTCGAATCACTGGGAAGCCTCAAATGTGATTGGCGTTGCTGCACTTTCCTGCATATGCGAATAACGCATGCGCAAAGAGAGATATCTATGAGCTATGGCAGAATCTACAATATCGAACGCTTTACCCTTCACGATGGCCCAGGCATACGAACCACCGTCTTTTTTAAAGGCTGTCCTTTGTACTGTCAATGGTGCAGCAATCCTGAATCGCAGCTCGCACACAAAGAACTCTCGATCATTGCAGAAAACTGTACTAAATGCGGGCGATGCATCGATGTATGCACTCCTCATGCACTCTCTCTTGAATCCGACGGCCTCGTACTTGATCGGGAACGATGCAATGCCTGTGGCGCATGTGTCGAGACATGTCGAACAGAAGCCCTCGAAGTATGGGGAAAAGATATTTCAACAGAAGAGCTCCTATCTAAGATAGAGCGCGATAAACCCTTTTACGACAAATCTGGCGGAGGCGTCACCTTTTCAGGAGGAGAAGTGCTCGCGCAGATGGAATTTCTCGTGGATATACTCCAGGCCTGCAAAAAAGAGGGAATTGCAACCGCAATTCAGACCAGCTGCTATGCCGCAACCCAAAGCCTCGATCCTGTGATCGAACATACTGACCTCATTATTGCGGACATCAAGCACATGGATAGTATACTACATCAACGTCTTACCGGAGTGAACAACGAGCGTATTCTCCATAATATTAAGTATATAGCAGAGAAGCACTCCGCGCTTGTAGTACAGTTACCCCTTATCCCAGGGATCAACGACACAGAAGAAAATATCGCTCAGGAAATCCGTTTTATCTCCAGCCTACCTCACATCCTTGGCGTTAGCCTCATCGCCTATCACCAGCTTGGCATACAAAAATATAAACGCCTTGGCAGAGAGTACCTCCTACCTCACGTACAACCTCCTGACAAAGAATACATGGAAGCAAAGAAAAGAGTCTTTCACAACGCAGGTCTGCCCATTGTTGCATTTAATGGGTAAAGATTGCTGAATATTTATCAAATTAAATCGCTGACATTGTCAAGAAAACCGCAACCTGGAGGAGATTGTGCGGATAACCGATAGAGTTCGATAAGTGGAATAAGCTAAGCCCATTTGTCAAGACCGCATTTCTGAAAAGTTAAAGTGAAGTTTGGGTGTCTCCCAATATTTGGACACGCATAATGTGAGTATTTTGGAGGGGCAATTATTCTTATAGCGTAACCGTCAATTCCGCACCGTTCCTCAAGTAGAAAAAAGGTGAGTATCCTGTATTCTGAAAGGAATATAGGAAGA
>JAKJFY010000257.1:0-779 GCA_022704665.1 Spirochaetota bacterium
TCAAATTCTTTCACCGCTTCTTGAAGTAAGTCCAACTGCCTAAGGAGCTCCTTTACTGCAAAACATGTCTGAGTAGGGAGTATCTCGAGAGCTGCTTCGAGTGAAGCACGACCTTTTATATTGAAGGCATCGCTTGTTTCATCGAAGGATATGCCATACTTACTAAAGCATGAGAGAATGCGATTCTTTAGTCGTATCACCATCTGCGTTAGCACCATCCTTGTGCGATAGAGCTCTCGTATGTCTCTTAGTTCGCTAGAAGGAATCCATACCGTAGGAAGTGTCCCTGTTCTCTGGAGAGTATTGAGACCCTTGGCATCGAGCCTATCAGTTTTCTTTGAAGAGGCGATCATCATCTTTGCTTTTCGCGCATTGACTAACCTAGGAAGCATACCTGCTGCTTCAATCTCATCCACAATCCAATACCAGGAACCTATAGTCTCAAGGGCTACAGGCGAGCCAACTTCACACTGTGAAAGGAAAGCTCCTATTTCACCTCTCCTATGCTCGATACGCTTTTCCATCACCCGCCCTTTCTCTTTTTCTTCTACCACCGCATAGGTGTATCGCTTATGCGAATCAAATGCGATATACTGCACCTTGCTGCACCTCCTTAACGCTATTCAAGATTGAAGTAATCATACTTCACCTAGCGCTTCAGGTGCAGCGCTCTCATATCATCAAAAAAAGTGACGGATCACAATACTTACAGGCGAAGATCATACTACCAAGGCCGAAGGCGCGGCGCAAAGATTATTATGTAGTAACAAGGCCTGATA
>JAKJFY010000258.1:0-776 GCA_022704665.1 Spirochaetota bacterium
TATAGACTCTTATGAATATCTTAATGAAGGCAAAGCAAAAAATCTGTTTGAAAAACTCCGTAAAGAAGTCCTATCATTGGACCCTGAGATTAGTGGGGAGTATTTAAAACACTATATCGCTTACAAACTAGAAACAAACATAGTAGATGTAGTTCCACAAAAAGATAAGCTAAAGCTATATATAAACATAAAATTTAATGAACTTAACGATCCTAGAAAATTATGTAGAGATGTTTCTCAAATAGGTCATTGGGGAAATGGCGATGTTGAATTAATTTTGTCATCAGAAGAAGATATTGCATATGTGATCGATCTTGTGAGACAGGCAATTGAAAAGCAATATGGAAATGGGGAAAGTATATGAAACCACCCAACAACGACATAATCCCACAAGGCTACAAAATGACAGAACTCGGACCGCTCCCGGAAGAGTGGGAAGTGACGAGGCTGGGAGAAGTAGCTGAAGTAAATTATGGTAAAGCTAATAATAAAGAGATAGGTAATATTCCAGTTATAGGTTCAGGAGGTATATATTCAAGCACAAAAAAACCTCTTGTAAATTATCCAACGATAGTAATAGGAAGAAAGGGAACCGCTGGCAAAGCATGGCTGTTCTTAGAACCATGTTATCCCTCAGATACAACTTTTTATTTGAGTTGGAGGAAAGAAGTAGATATAAAATACCTTTATAATTATATGATAATGAATCCATTGTCAGGGGAACATGCAAAAACGACATTACCAAGTCTTCAAAAGCCAGATTTAGTAAATTACAT
>JAKJFY010000259.1:0-772 GCA_022704665.1 Spirochaetota bacterium
TAATCTTCGGTAATGCCTGCACAAGCTCATTATTACCATTGTCATGCATCAGGACAAAAGCCGGCTCCCAACAAAGGCTGACTCCATTGATCACATTCTCGATAATGGACTCTGCTGTTGCCTCTTTCAGTGCGTCGCCAGCACTAACATTCCAATCACAATAGATGAAGCCTCGCCTGAGCACTTCCGCGGACAGCGATTGATATATTTTCAAATTGTATGTGTTGATGCTAAGGGAATATTGGTGAGTATAACTGTGCATGCCAATAGCATGGCCTTCTTGCACGATTCGTCGAAGCCGTGAAGCAGCGAACAGGCTCGATTTTCCGTTTACGAAGAAAGAAGCCTTTACATTGTGGCTCTTGAGAATGTCGAGAATCGCGGGCGTCGAAGATGAGGGCCCATCGTCAAAAGTCAAGAAGATCATTTTTGAATCGACAAGGTCGTCATTAAATCCCATAAAGTCAGCGCAGAGCTCGGGATATAGGAGCTGATAAGACAGAAGCGGTCTTTTTCTTACGATTGAAGCTGCATCATAGTTGTTAGTGCCCACGGTGACTATGTCGTCTCCATTAGGAGAGAGAGATAGAATCTCTTTTTGAAGGCGAGCATTCTCTTTTGTTAGGACGATCGCTCCCATTGTGGGGAAAATAATGAGAAAAATTATTCCTGCAATGATAATGTGCTTCCAAAATTCTACGCTTTTTTTCATCTTGTAAAGCCTTGTCTTATTTTTATCCAAGAAAAAGCCGAAGTCAATGCACATCTACAT
>JAKJFY010000260.1:0-108 GCA_022704665.1 Spirochaetota bacterium
GATCTCTGCGCTCCGTACTTTTACAGTTGGCATCCTAAAAATAGCTTATAAGCCATTATGCTATAATGAATAGTAAGAATGTCTTCATGATATAGAGTGTAGTCCATC
>JAKJFY010000260.1:127-771 GCA_022704665.1 Spirochaetota bacterium
TTTGTCTGGGCAAAAAGGTGGCGAATCTCCTGGGTAGTGAGTGACTGGCGAGAATAATCAATCCCGAGTTCCTTGTAAATCGCCTCAAGGGCCGAATCATAATTGTCAAACACATAGAGCTTCTCATCGATTCTTGTGCTACAGGCACTAGCGAGGGCCTCTTGAATCGCCCCAGTGGCAAACCAGGACGCATTTCTGATCGATAATTTTATGGATTTACGCTGCAAAGCTGTATCTTCGCATTTTGCATATTTGAATGATTTTGTATAATTAAATCAGCTTCGCGGTAGGTAAGAAGTCTAACGAGCAGGTGACTCAAAGGTCTCCGAGGAGTGGGTGTATTGCCCGTCGCCGCGAAGCTTTCTTCGTATCCCCGCCAGCGCCTGATGAGTTTGTCCATAGTACCCGTACGACGACTGCCGCGCTCAAATATCCCTTGGCTATGCAGAGAATGGCCTAAAAAAGCATGCCACGAGCCTGCGATAGTGTTAAGCATGCTTATTTGCTAGAGAGATTTTTCATCAAGAAATCGGATAGGTAATGGTACCGTTAGCATACAGACCCTACAACCAGGTTCTGCTGCACGTATTAATCCTGAGCTGGCACCTTGGGTAACCAATCCAACTACCTAGACTCTTTACCTG
>JAKJFY010000261.1:0-770 GCA_022704665.1 Spirochaetota bacterium
CCTCTTGCTCTCATCATTGAACTGCGTCTGTTATAGTATATGTTACGGTGTTAGTCTCCGCTGTTACCGTGCCTTTTGAAACGTCGTATTCAACAGTGTATTGAATGTCACAATCTCCGGCAGAAGTAGCAATAGACGTAATAAAATCTGCAGCAGTTGCGTTGAGCGATACTGGCATTGTTGCTAAAGTTCCAGCTCCCTCAGTGATATTTGAGCCAGTTACTTTCAGCGTATACTTCGCCGGTGCGGCAGTAACCGCAACTGTGATCTTTTTGCCCGTTCCATTAGTAGTCCACTTTAATTCATCTGTTAAGACATCTGAGGATTGGCTAACTGTAGCAGTTCCCGCTGTCGCATCAGAACTGACAATAGTAATATCAATTGATTCTGTAACCACTGAGACTTCGTTGATATCCCCTACCGTTACAACAACATCCTGTGTAGCTGCCCACACCGTGCCACTTAAGGCGATAACCATAAAAGCTGTCAGAACAAGAACGAGATATTTTTTCATTCTTTTGACCTCCCTTTTCTTATTAATTGCTCGCTAATGCGGCAATAATTGACCAAAAACTCCAAAAATTTACTTTTTTCATCTTCTATTCTTTTGATAGATTTCACCCTTTATTACATGGAGATCGTTCTGGCATGTCGAAATCCACCGACGCTTCTGCCATTTCTCATCTCACAAACTTTATGAGTATCGACGCTTTTTCGAATAATTTCTTTTTTATCTATCAATTGGCCATAATGTTGAAAAGAAGATTGTC
>JAKJFY010000262.1:0-765 GCA_022704665.1 Spirochaetota bacterium
CCCTGCTCATTGACGCGTAACAATATCCTTGGGACGTTCTTCTATGCTCCTTACGGCAAACGCAATGGTGGCATGCTTTCGGTGCTTTCTATGGCCTTTGGCGCGCTTCATCCTGTCACCATTGTATTACGTTCGCGAAAAGGGAATATCTGAAACCACATGCCCCATCTTGGTGCGCCTAAGCTCCCTCCTGATCGTTTGGGGCTTTTCTGCAAGATTTTGCCCAGAATTGTCGGGCTGAACAGCTTCCGATTGCAGTTACTGCCTGCATGGTAGTGCCGCAATTCGAGCCGCTCGCCCCACGTAAAGTGGCTTCTCTTGCAGTGGCGTTCCAGAGTAAGCTGTGTACGTCCCATGGAATCTCCTTGTCTATCCTGATTTTTTCCAAAACCAATAATAGCACGACTTCCATGGGACTTTTATCTCTCCTATTTTTTCTCCTTTTAGGTGGACATTTTATGTTACTGCTCATCCACTAAAACCGCCGACCTCTGTCGTCAGCAAAATTGCCGATGGGGGTCGCTATACGTGACGGGCTACAGATGTAAAGACTAGCTCCTATGGCTCAGCAAAGTACATAAAGAAAGTACCCTTTGATAAAACAACCGGGGAATGTTTTCCCGAGACCGAGTATCTGGTGATGCTCGATGACGTACGGATCGATGCAGACGAAAAACTCGATGGCTATTATGTCATCTGTACGAATGTCATTGGACTTACGAAAGGACAAAAGCCATTTCGCGCACCGTACCGCTATACTCCTGA
>JAKJFY010000263.1:0-763 GCA_022704665.1 Spirochaetota bacterium
GCGGCTCCGCGTGGGAGCTGTTGGTTTCGAATGATGGCCAGAAACCGGAAAGTCCAAACCGACTAAAACCGGAAAATTTAAACCGACCTTGACAGTTTTCGGCGGAAGCTAAAAATTGGACTTATCTGGTATTTTCAATATTATGATCCCAATACCCTTAAGCAATCTGGTCTCACTTAAATAAACGCATGAAAAAGTTCCAAGCTGAGATGTCAAGGTTGGTTCAGACTAATTTAAAAAAGTTATCACCGGCTGTGACATGTCTGTCATGATTTGTTGAAAAACCAATGATAGCATGAATCCCATTGGGCTTCTTTCTCCTGTCTTCTCTTCCTTATGTGGAAATTTTATGTTAATGCTAGCGAACATTCAATTAAGTGGATAATATGATTTACAGGAGACGATCGACCATTATTTTTTGCCGCAGGGTGGCTATTGAATCAAAAAACTAGTCGACTTTATTTTTATAAAAAACAGTACAATTTATTTACTAAGTTTATTAGGAACTTATTCTAAAAATTCCATGGCGATATTGTGAATTTTATTTGCACAAATGAATCATTATGCATAAATCCATTTGAAAATGCAGTTATCCTAATATAGTAATAGCCAGTTTTATTGCATGGAATAACTGGTTTACTTTCAGAAGAATCCCAATTTGTTTGACTCAATATTGTCATATCAGGATCATATACATATATAGTCCATAAACCAGTTATATCAGACGGCACAATAAAGTCTAATTGCATTAGCTTATTCATTG
>JAKJFY010000264.1:0-760 GCA_022704665.1 Spirochaetota bacterium
TATATGGGATTATCAGCAAGTGATATAAAATATATTATAGCATGCGAATCTGCTTTCTGCGAGAGTTTATCTGTTTGGCTCATGCATACAGAGCAAGGCATGTCATAGATCTGCATAAAGTCTTGAAAATGGCTCTTGAATGAAGCAGAATATAAGTTAGTAGGGCATCTTTCTGGCTTGGGCATGGTCCTTAAGGCATATTTTAGTTGAGCAAGGGGGCAAGATGCTAAAGGAATTCCTAGATAGTGCAAATTATTCTATGAATCCTTACTCCATTCCCATGTTTATTACTGCTGTCTTGGTTTTATTGCTTGGGATTTATGTTCTTATTCAAGATAATGCTATAGTCAACAAATCGTTTTTTATGCTGACATTCAGCGCTTTTATTTGGCAAGCCGGAATTGGTTTGATGTATTTAATGAATGATACGGGAACCATCCTCATATTTTACAAGCTGTTCACGTTCTTGGGTGTCGTCGTAATCGCCCCCGGAATTTATTTCTTGACTATAGCTTCATTGGGCATCCTTGAAGAAAAAAAACGCTTCCTTATTGCAGGCTATGTTATAGCTTTCGCTTTTTATATAGGAAGCTTGTTGACAGACTCGCTTGTTCGAGGCGTCGATGATCACTTTTGGGGTTACTACTTATTATATGGTCCGCTTTCCATTCCTTTTCTTTTTTTCTTCTGTACTTTCATTATTCGCTCATTGCAGCTCGATAGAATCGCTCTTAAAACAATGGAGCCCGGGATCAAGCGT
>JAKJFY010000265.1:0-759 GCA_022704665.1 Spirochaetota bacterium
ATTTCTCTATGAGGATAGGGAGAGCTATCTAAAGACTATTTTGATGGGCAATGCGGAAAATCATAGTCAGCAAGAAATAGAGGAACAAATTTGATAAAAGTCAAATATCAGAGCCTCTTTCAAAAGTCCAGAAATATTCTGGCATGAATTGTAGAAATAAGAAATAGAGACAGAATTTTGCAGGATAAATCATAGAACAAGGATCAACGAGTACAAAAGAATAAGAAAAAAGCTTCTCTAGGGATTTCTGCGAAGGAACTATTTTGTGCTTCTAGTAGAGACAAAAAGAGACATGAAGATCCTCACTGTTCAAAACTTTGAGGTCGACGTATTCCCAATTTCTTCATTTTGCTTTGAAGGGTGCTGGGTTTGAGACCGAGTATTGTGGCAGCTCCATCAGCACCATAGATCTTTCCATTGGTTTGCTTGAGGATCTTTTCGATATGATGTTTCTCGATTTCCTCTAGTGACTCTGTTTCGTTTTTTTCTATGAGCACATTCTCATGCATCGCTTGTCTTTGGTCTCTATAGGAAATTATATGCTCCGCGTGGATAATGCCTCCTTTTGCAAGAATAGCGGCGCGCTCTATGCTATTTCTTAGCTCGCGAACATTGCCATACCAGGGAATTCGCAAGATCTTGTCTATCGCTTGATCGGAGAATTCCACAGAGTTATATCCTGGCCTTTTTCTTATTTTTTCTAGGAAATATTGAGCAATGAGAATTGCATCATGATCGCGTTCGCGAAGTGGTGGAAGG
>JAKJFY010000266.1:0-759 GCA_022704665.1 Spirochaetota bacterium
GCGGTCGCTGCATCGATACTCTCAGGCAGGCGTACGAGATTCATATCTCCATACCGAATAGCGACATATTCTGCAAAAGAACCCCAAGCAGTGAATCCTGGTTGGAACTGATTGTCGCAGACTTGCTGATTGCCGCTGAGGCAAGGCCCACAGTGGCCACAGCCTGCCACGAAGGGCATGGTGACTCTCTCTCCTGGTTTCCAATTCTTGATATCCTTGCCAATTTCAACAATAGTGCCAGCAAGTTCGTGTCCTGGTACATGAGGAAGCACGATATCAGGATCGTGTCCCTTCCACCCATGCCAATCGCTACGGCAGATGCCAGTTGCATCGACTTTGAGTACGACGCCATCGTCAGGAGCTATAGGATCAGGGACATCAACGATATCGATTGACTCTCCGAATTGCGTGAATAGCGCGGCTTTCATAGCTTTATTTCCTTTCGTTCATTGGCTCAGGTCTGCGATCATCTGGATTGTACTCTGCTTAAGTGTACTCTGCTAAACCGCAGTTCGCTTACCGGGTTCCGCTGAACTATGTACTTTATTGGATAGATATCGGTATAGCTCATTTGCATCGAGAAAAATGCGTGCATCTTTCTCGGAAAAAAATACAAACCAGACTATGAGGGAGGTAGCTTCAGGGTTGTTCGCAAGAAAATGCTGAACCGTGTTCCAGGCAATTTTAGCGGCACGTTCTTTGGGGAATCCATAGATGCCGGTTGAGATGGCAGCTCAAGTCGATTGCCTTTCCTGCCAT
>JAKJFY010000026.1:0-25021 GCA_022704665.1 Spirochaetota bacterium
TGCCTTTCTATGCTTATGCATGAAAAACACTCCTAGCAGATTGCCAAAGCAATATACACAAGGTTCGTAGCAGTATTAAAAGCTCCATCTGCTACTCTTGGAGAACACTGCTATCGTATCAATGCAATTCATGCCATATAATATTGATGGAGGTTGCTATGAAAAACTTCACGTGGTACACACCGACAAAGGTGATCTTTGGCACGAGAATTCTCGACCAGTTGGGCAAAGAGGCATCGCTGATTGGAAAGCGAGCTCTTTTTGTTTACGGAAAACAGAGCATCAAGCGCAGCGGCCTTTACGAGAAAGCGGTAGCTCAGTTGCGCAGCGCTGATATCGAATTCGTGGAACATGGCGGCGTACAACCGAACCCGATTATCTCGCATGCCCTTGAAGGTGCACAAAAAGTAAAGGAACATGAGCTTGAGATGATCATCGCAGTTGGTGGCGGCAGTGTGATCGATGAGGCAAAGTCGATAGCTGTCGCTTCCTGCAACGAAGAGCCGCTTTGGGACTTTTATCTGCGCAAGGCTATTATCAAGAATGCATTACCCATAATTGCGGTTCAAACCCTTCCAGCTACCTCTTCGGAGCTGAATCCTACCTCGGTTATGACCAATGACGCGACTGAAGAGAAATTTTCCTTCAGTTCCGAACTGGTTTTCCCAAAACTGTCGTTTCTCGATCCATCGCTCACATTGGATATACCAATCCAATATACGGCCTATGCATGCACAGATATCCTTTCGCATATGATGGAGGGCTATTTTACAGCAAGCGAGGATTCTCCTCTTCAAGATGGAATTGTTGAAGGAACCTGCAGGGCTGTAATGGGTGCTCTTGATACAGTGATGATACAGCCAAGAGATCTCAAGGCTCGTTCTACCATAATGTGGGCAGGGGCGCTTGCTTGGAATGGTCTTTTTGTTGCAGGCGTAGAAGGGGCTTCGACTCCAAATCACATGCTAGAACACCCCTTGAGCGGGCTCTATGATCTGCCACATGGGGCAGGTCTCTCAATCGTCATTCCTGCATGGCTCAAATACATGAAACCACACATTGCGCATCGAATTGTGCTATTCGGAGAACGCATTCTGGGCATGGGAGAGTCTCTGAGAAATAAGGCGGCTCTCGATGCGGCCGACCTTGTCATCGAAGATCTGGAAGGCTGGTATCGCCATATTCATACTCCGATCCGGCTCCATGAAGCAGCAATCGAAAAGCTCGATATCGAAGCATGCACAAAACAGGCTCTTTCTTTGAGTAAGTTATGGAATGTGCCTGGCTACAAAGATTCCGATATCCGAGCGATATATGAAATGATGGCCTAATTTTGCTCCAACATTGCCTAATGCCATCTCTAGAATAGAAAAGGTTAGGCCAGGGGCTCTTTTTGCGTTTTGTAATCATAATTATAGTCCTGCGGCTAGCCCTACAGAAAACTTGAATGGCTGCCCACTTGCCTTATCAGCTTGGAAGGCCCACGCCGCTTCCAGAGTAAGATGCATATGGGTCACAGCCGCAAGGCCTGAAAGTAAAGCACAGTCGAAATCGGCCTGGAGAAAAGCCGAACTCAAAAGGCAAGGCGCATTGTCGATCTCAAGGCCAGCACCGCGCAATCCTGAACTCATCGATATTCTTCTTAGTGCAAAAGAAGGCGCAACAAGATGGCTCATAATCCAATTTAGCTCTAAAGAAAAGAGCCTTGCTTTTATCTCTCCATAGAGGTACCAAGAAGAAAGCTCCGAGCAAGCTTCGTATTCCTTATATGCAGGATATGGAATATCGGCTACTGAGAACTCATAGCTTCCTGCATATTCCAGATATCGAGCTGCTGGCGAAAAAGCCACCCCTCCGGTGGGAGTCCAGGCTCCATAAATGGAAGCGCCTATTCGATCCGCAATTGTCGATTCTCCCAAATAGATCGATCCCGATATGGAAAGACCTCCAAAATTCGATGAATTAGCCCCTTCATATTCGATTCCGCTCTTGAGCGAAATACCGGAAGGATTGTAGGGTGGCTTATAAGAAGAAGAAAGGCTGTCGAAATCGACTCCTGCCCCCGCTACCCATGCGCAATAATCCGGCACTAGATAGAATAAGCCTTGTTCTGAATATTTTTTCTGCACGCCTCCGTATCTAGCATGGATCTCTGTAGAAATACTCCTAAATGTAGGCATAAGGGCATGTCCCCAGTGCAGCGCTCCTTCAAAAGCAGATATGCGCGCAACAGGAAAGGCAAAGACTCCTTGGTCCCAGGCACTGAGCTCGAAGCTCCAAGCCCCAGCGCCCAGCTGGAAAGCAATACTTGTAGCTGGTTTTGCAATGAGGAAATCCCATCCAGCAAAGGCTGACCATGAAAGGCGTTCGGTAAGATCCGTCGCTATGAAATCTATTCCTAGCACTGTGCCATCAGCATAGGGGATTCGACTTGTCTCGAAGATTGCGGGAAAGAGGGTAGATCGCTTTTGTGCTGCTTTGGCTTTGGAAGGCTCTAGGGAAAGCTCTGAGGAAAGCCCTGGCTCGGGTTGTACTTCTTCACTGCCCTCTAAATGGGCTGACAGTTTTCTCGTTTCCCGAGAATAGCTCTCTATCCATGCCGTCGGCGAAATCCAGCCAATGGACTCAGAATCAAAATACTGATCAGGAGTCTCGATCTCATCCCTAAAATTCGAAATATCTAGAAGAAGAAGGCGCGATTGTCCGTTTCCTATTGATGCTCTATAGACAAGGTGAGAAGCATCTATGAAAACGGGCATATGAACACCACCCGCAGGACTTTTCCTGGTTATTGCAAATCGCCAAAGCCCATTGTTCTGCTCCAAAATAGCAAGGCGCGATAATCCATTATCCGGCACAAGGCTCAGAGCAAAGCGAATCGAATCTGATTGCTCGGAATTCTCTCGAAATCCTTGGGAAAGCCATCGTATGGTCGAATCTGGAATATCAGCTACCTCTATCTGCCCGTTGGCTAAGCTCCGCGCAGGGAGAACCGCAGTGCCAAGCCGGACAAGGCCATATTCGATAGACGTAAGAGGATCCTGCCATGAATCATAGATAAAGATCTCTTCTTTCGAAGAAGAATGCGTTTCTAGCAGCGCTTCGCCAATCTTGGCCTGGGGAAGGTCTTTTTCATAGCTGAGTTTGTGCTCGGAGAGGTCATATATATAGCGAGCGGGAATAGCTTGGTTTTGCGAATTTATTCGAGTCCAGTCGAGTTCCAGCCTTCCGAATCTTACGTTACAATAAATGTTACGTAACATTTGGTCGGTTGCAAAAAGCCTCTCTGGATTCCTTGCTATCCCTTCCTCTTCAAACTCCGATTGCCTTTCATAATCCTTCTGCAAATCTACTACCGAGATCTGATACATTCCACGGCGCTCTAAATCCACAAAATAGACTTTCCCGTCACCTGCCCCAAGAGCCCCAATAAATCCAGAAAAAAGCTCCTTCTCACCAGGTATATCGGCAGCATCATTTATCCCAATTCGATCGACACCGCCCTGCTCTTCTTGCACCTCTAAATCGCTCCCTTCGTCAACCCAGGCTAAAAAATCCTGCCACAACTTTTTTGGTTTTACTCCTGTCTCGCGTTCCAGAATTCCTTTTGTAATAATTCCGCCATCGAATCCTCGATAGATAATTCCACGACCAGAACTTTGCCAAAGCCGCCTAACAATGGATGATCCAAATCGCTCGCTTAAGTATTCTACAAAAAGACCACCATATAGATATGGGAGCGAGCCAGCTCCATAAAAATCTTCCAAGCCAGAAACATCCCAAAGCGATCGATCTTTTCCACGTGCCCTCTCTAGCCTCACAAATTCCAATGCCGCTGGATCATTGAGCCTACCAGAGCCATCCTCCTTTAACCTGCTCTCCACCCATACGGCTGTTCCTTCGACCATAGCCTGTGGCATCATATATATCTCTGGAGAAACCCAATCTCCACCGAACCACGCCAGTACTCGCCAAGCAAGACTTCGCTCATTCAGAGTGATGTAGTGCACCAGCTCGTGCAAAAATACTGAATATAGCTCGTCTTCCAAAGTAGCAAGCTGGCTCCTCGGATCAGCGGACGCCAGAAGAAGCACAATTCTATTAGAAGGAAAAAGAGTCGAAAACCCATTCAATGAATACTGAATATCGCTCAAAAGCACTGGAATTCGCTCTGTCCTTAGCCCTAGTCCTAGAAATTCGCATAATTCTCCATAGGTCTTATCAGCAAAGCTCGCTAGCCTATTTGCCTCTGCTTCCAGGCTTTGCGGTGCATAAATGTCGAAAGAACCGGTTCTTAAATGGAGTACAGGCTCCATTGAGGGAATAAGCTGTGCATGAACCTGAACAAAAGTACAACAGAAGAATAAGGCAATTATGAGGTGCAGATTATGAAAGCCCTTATTATGAAATTCATGGGTGCGCATCTTGTAGGCACGCATCTTGTGCATACAATCATAATGTACACGCGTATTGTAGGCGGGCTTATGACGAGCATGCTTATTATCGAAGCTGCCATTGCAGAAAAGCTCATAGATAAGATTTGTAATAGCCATGATCAAGTCTACCATACCTTGCTTGACGCAGAGCAAGCCCCTGTTTATGATGGCTTTAATATTATTGCACTAAAGCCCTGATATGGATAAGTTTCACAGTGTTAGCCTTATGCCTATAACCTCTCTAACCTGCCAAGAAGCGCAAAGAATTCGCTATATTCTCATGGACATCGACGACACACTCACCACGGATGGAAAGCTCCTCGCCGAGAGTTATGCTGCACTCTGGCGACTTCACGAGGCTGGGCTAAAGGTGATTCCAGTCACAGGTAGACCTGCGGGCTGGTGCGATCTCATTGCGCGCGAATGGCCAGCAGATGGTGTGGTAGGCGAAAATGGCGCCTTTGCCTTTTGGGAAGGCGAAGGGCACCATCTTCTTACGCTTTCACATCCAAAAGCTATTCCGAATACCGATCCGCGCCTCTTAGCGCTGCGCGACCGTGTGCTCTTCGAAATACCAGGCGCAAGGCTAGCCCGCGATCAATTCTCGCGTCTCTATGATATCGCGATCGATTTTGCCGAAGAAGAGCCAATTCTTCCGCTCTCCGAAGCATTGCGCATTCAATCGATCTTTATAGAAGGCGGAGCAAAGGCCAAAATATCTTCGATTCATGTAAATGCATGGATGGGGGATTACGACAAGCTCTCCATGGCGCTTTCTTTCTTGAATGCTCGTTTCGGCTATGATGACAGACACGAAGTATGCACAGTTATCTTTGCTGGAGACTCTCCAAACGATGAACCCATGTTCGAGCATTTCCCAATGGCTTGTGCCATGGCAAATGTCCTCAAATACAGAGAATTAATGAAGACTCCGCCTCACTTTGTGACCCAAAGGGAATCTGGCGCAGGTTTTGCCGAATTGACCGATATCCTTCTCGAACGAAGACGCACGGAATTATCTTCTTAACTCTAGCATTCCCGCCCTTATCGAAGGAGAATCCTTTCCTATCTACTTCTATATAGCTATTGTTGACCTAAAATCTATTGGCATAACAATATAGACAACCTCTTGGGCAGGTGCCATAGGTTCCTAAGTCGACACTCTCGATACACTGACAGCCCCTTCTCTGGCTTTTGTCTCTCTTCGATGAAAAAGGTAAGCTAGAAAGCTCGCCAATTATGCGTGCGTCTATGCAAGCATAATGCTCGACGCAAAGCATCTCTTTGAGCTCAGGCTCCGTACATAGCGATAAAGAAAGGCCATTTTCGCGAGCGATACCAGCCAAAGCAAGCACAAGATCTCTGACCTCATTCGAAGCCCGATCTACTAGCGCTACTCTATATCCAGCCTTCGAAAGCCTTTTGTCAGAATGCTTGTAGTTATCGTAAAAACTAAGTACACAATGACGCGCTCTTTCTCCAATCTCTCTTGCCAATCTTTTGAAGTTTTCTACATGCCAGGCTGAATTATATTGCTCTGTAAGCAGAATTGGATCATACCTCCATACAACTCGCCTCGAGCCCACCTCTGAGGATAATGCTTTCAGTGCCGAGATTCCTGCCTCGACTCCAGGACCAGATGGCTCCATCGGAACACCATAACCATTAACCGTTACCTGAAAATAGAACGCATATTTTTCGAGCAGACCCAAGTTTCCGAGCATTGGGCTTGCATCCCTTGTCCAGAATACAAAACAAACCACATCTTCGGGCTTGAGGCTAAGGTGTCTAACCTGCCAAGGATTCCAAGGATTGACCACATCTACAAAGCCTTTACCCAATCGCTCGAAAAACCAATCGGTATAGAAAGAAGGTATATCGGTGCGCCTGCTAGCGCTGACAACAATTGCCATCTCTATGACTTCATAATGGGCTTTTCCTACCCAGCTGGACCATGCTCCCGATAAATTGACACCCCTTGGCAAAACACCTATAGTTTATACTCAAGGATGCCATGGACACAATCAAGAGCAAATATGCTCATCTAGTGGGCGAGATAGTTGCCCGTGTCCCAAAAGAAGCTCGTGTCTCCGAGCTAAATGTCTACCAAGAAGGCATAAGTCAGATACTCCCTTTCATCGATGCAATAATTGCGGACCATCTGGAAGATGGCTCTAGGATCGAAGGTTTGGATAACCTCAAAAACCTATACGAACATGCTAAGAATGGCGAATCCACGCTACTCTTAATGGAGCATTATTCGAACTTCGACCTACCTGTATTTCATTATCTTTTACGGCAAGAAGGAGAGGAAGGCAAGAAACTCGCTTCAAATACAGTAGCGATTGCAGGTATCAAACTGAACGAGGAAAATCCAGCCGTCAATGCCTTTACGCGAGCATATACCAGAATAGTCATCTATCCTTCGCGCTCAATGCAGATTATAAGGGAAAAACTCACCGATCCGATCGAGCTATACCAAGAAATGAGGCGAAGCATCTCGATAAATCGTGCTGCAATGAGATCCCTCGAAGGCGCTAAACACAATGGGAAAATGATTCTAGTTTTCCCTGCGGGAACGCGTTATCGGCCATGGGACCCTTCTTCTAAGCGCGGTGTACGCGAAATAGCCTCCTATATCAAATCTTTTTCTAAATTCTGTCTAATTTCGATCAATGGCAACATTCTAAGACTCAACCCTTCTGGAGCCATGGAAGACGATATTCTTCAGAGAGACCGCATAATTTACAACGTAAGCCCCATCCACGATAACAAGGAATTCCTAAATTCTGTGAGATACGATCTTCGATTCCTCGAGGATAAAAAACAAGCCATCGTAGATACCATCATGGACCTTCTCGAAGATATGCATTATGAGGTGGAAAACCGAAGGCTTCGCGATCGCTGAGTCCTTGGCGGTTCTTGAGCCCCCTTAAGCCCCTAGCGGTCACCGAGCCTCTTAAAAGGATTTACTCCCTGTCGAATAGGAAAATAAGCTGCTCCAGCCACAAAACCTGCCAGATGAGTGAGATGTGCTACGGAGCTAGCCGCTCCCATAAAAGACGATAATATCTCGATCAATGTATATCCTATCACCATGACAGGAGCCCTAAGAGGAATTATGCCATACAGATATACCATCGCCTTAGGATATAGCACTGCAAAAGCGAGCAACAGTGAAAAAACCGCTCCCGAAGCGCCAAGTAGATATGTATTCCATGCTCCCGAAAGCAGATAAATCGCAAAGGATGCAATGCCTGCAAATAGCCCAGAGCCAAGGTAATAGAGCAAGAATTCATAACTGCCAAGGCTATGCTCCACAGGCCTTCCAAAGAAATACAGCCCTAACATATTTACTATGAGGTGCGTCAAATTCGCATGAGCAAACATATAGGTAAAGAGTTGCCACACCCAGCCTGAAGCAACGGCGGCAGGATTTAGAGCGAGCATGTAGGTAAGCAAAGGCCAAATATATTGCAAAGCAAAGATGAGCACATTCGCGGCTATCAAATACAATGTCGCATTGAAGTATTTGAACTTAAAAGGATGGCGCAGCACAGAATTTCGATTCATGTGTTAAAAGTATAGAAAAACAAGGGATGGAACAAGGACTTGAGCGCTAAACTCCTTGAGCGACGCAAAAGTATAAACATGGGCAAAAAGCAAGACTCGCTGCTTAAAAATGAAAGGCCGCCCAGTTTTAGTCCGGACGGCCTTCCTGTAATCACTCTGTTACGGTTTAATTGTTGCTGATCGTCAAGGTAATGACATCGCTGTAGGTACCAGCCTGATAGAGTTCGCTCGGGGCATCAATGTCAATGGCAAACTTATAAGCTGTTCCCGCTTTTGGTGTCTTCGCCTGCCCACTAGACTTAATACCCGCGGTTGTTAACTGTTGCTTATTCAACAAATTACCAACAGTCACTTTATAAGCGATATCCGCGCCATTGGCTGTGTCTTTCAAAACACCATTATTTTGACTGCTGACCGTAAGCACCCAATTCTTCACATTGGAAATTACCTTCATATCAGATAAATCCCAATGAGTTGAACTGTCATACGAGATACTACCCGTATAGGTTGCAGGCACAGTCAGTTGAAAATACTGGTCGACACTTCCTTGGATTGAAACAGTACCAGTACTTGGACTTGCTGCTACAGCAAACACCATCCCTAACGACACTACCGCAAACAGAGCCACCAACGCATACTTTTTCATTTTGCGTCTCCCGCCCGCAGGGTCTATGCCCCACGGATACATTTTGTGCTTTTTGTAGTTTCCTCCAACGGATTCCACCACTACACTTTGATATTATTATAATCGTCATAAGTTTCTTGTACAATGAGTTTTTCTCTATCTTTCATGACTTAAGATTCTTGGACTCTTTCAACCAGTACTGATATATTCTTATTAAGCAATAAATTAGCTATCTAATGCATCCACTGTAAATTAAAGCTATTCGATAAAATAGAGAATTTTGCCACTTATGTCTAATATCTCTATAAACTAAATTATTATTTCACAATGTCGACACTAGGGCTGTGCTATTTTTGATGCCTATACAGACCCTTAGTAAGCAAGCCCTCATTCCGCGCTTCTATTGCCAATAGCCAAGCGAATTTGCTGGTCAAGGGCTGTCATCGTAAAAGGCTTTACGAGGAGACTGTCGAAGCCAGCATTAGCACATTTCTCAGCTTCTTCCTGATCATGACGCGGACTCATTGCGATGAGTATAGGCCTTGAGACATCGCTTTGCGAGATACTTCTTTTCAGGATACCGCATTCCGAAATGCCATTTTCCGCATTACTGCTCTGTGCAATGGGCTTATATTTTAAATAATTGCGCTCCTGTAGACTAGACGCCACTTTCGAGGTCTCTTTTGCGTGGATTTCCTTTGCAAGCGCATAACCATCCATCTCAGGCATGATACAATCTACAAGCAAGACATCGAAGATATTTTCGCTTAGCGCTTGTAGAGCAGCCTTTCCACTCGAAACTGCTTTTGCTTTGTAATCCTTCAATGTGAGCATTCGCAAAAGAAGATCGCGATTCACTTCGCTATCGTCGACGACGAGCACCGATATGGAACTTGGAATCTCTTCTTTGGGCACAGCGACTTCATCGCTTCTATTCTCATTTTCAATCTTTTGATTTTGCAGGACAGCCATATCCATTTTAGATTCACCAGCTGGCTCCTTTGTTGGCTTTTTTAGCGAAGGACTGACCGGCTTTTCTGCCGCTGACTCTTGTGCCATCGACTCTTCTATCGCTGATGCTTGAGGAATTTCGACCTTATTGACTACATTTATTGAAGGCTCTTTTATGGATTCAGTTTTTGGGACGAAGGGCTTTATGGCCATTGAAGCTTCTTTAGGCCACACAGGAACTTTGCTCTCATTCTTCAAAGAGCCAGCTCGTATGATGAGCCCAGAGCTCAATAGCACAAGTATAAGGAGTCCCGCTCCCCATATCGCTACTTGCCTATATGGGTACATCGATGCGACATATATAGTCCATGGCAAATCTTCCGATCCAATTTTCAGAACAGCCGAATAACCGGAGAGAGCACGCTCTTCGCCCCAAAAAACCTTTCTGCCATTCCCTTCCATATCAGAAGACACAATGGCAATGGATAGCCCTGGGAATTGCGAAACTAGATCTAGATCCGACAATACCTTGTCCGCATTGAATGCGATGCTCACAAAACCCCAGAGTTCTGAGCCCTCAATCACTGGTATTCGCAGGAACGCGAGATTCTTTCCTTCCGCGGATAGTTCTGGCCCCTGCAAGACAGCGCTCTTTCTACGCACCGCCTCGACCAGAGCATGCATTCTCTCAGGATTATCGAGCAAATCGTGGCCAATCGAAGAAGAAGCACTACCCTCGGGAAAGAAATATCTAACGATCGCACCTGGAGCTATCGTAATAGAGTCTATATAAGGCAAGTGAGAAAGGGCTTCTTCGGCAAGTGGTCTGAGCGCCGCATAGGTCTTGCCTGAATCAGCAATTAGGAGCTCACGAAAGTCCTCTCCAACAGTTAGCATCTCTTGCAAAGGCGCTGATATTTGCAGCGCTATTCTCTTGGAGACAGTTTCAAGCAGTTCTGATTCCGATCTGTTTGCGGTCTTCCATAACATTACGAAAAAGAATATTGCTAGCGTGCAAAAGAGGAATGAAAGCAAGACTGTCGCCACCTTGGCTTTATTCTTTTTTTGGCTGCTTATAGCGCTCATAATTCGATCATATAAGAATATCATAAAAAAGGCCGCCCATTAAGCGGGCAGCCTTTTATCACTCTATTGAATAATTCTTTCAAGTTGCAGAAAGTGAAATTGTTATCGTATCCTCATAAGTACCTGCAGGAAGAGCAGGAATCATTTCCGCAGCTTTCGTATAGGTTACCACGACACTTGTGGTTGTCGCAGACTGAGGGGCTGTTTTATCTATTACTTTGTCGGTAGCAAGATCGATATCCGAAATAGTACCGAAATTCATCTTATAGGGGTAGACATCTGCACCGCCTACTCTGATCATTTTGCCACCATTGCCTGAATGAATACGGATCTTCCAGTTCGTCAGATTCGACGAAATCGTGACTGAACCGAGCGTGGTCGAGCTAGCGGCGATATCGATGGCTTTTGTACCAGGAATAGTGGTCGTGATGCTTAAGTCAGCTCCAATTGTTGCCTGAATTGTTGTTTCAACCTGAGTCGCGGCGAACACTGGCACGCTGATCAACAATGCTGCCAGTACCAACAGAAATACTTTCTTTTTCATAGACTTTCTCCTTGGCTCAAAAAGAGCCCTTAAATAATTTAAGGGAAGGTTATACCATGACTTATATTCCAGTCAAGACTCCCATTGTCGTGCACCCATTGCTTTTGCTGAATAATTGTCAAGAGTCCAATAGCCAATTTTCTTATGATATTTTTAGTAAAGGCGCCGATCGGAATCGAACCGATGTATAAAGGTTTTGCAGACCTCTCCCTTACCACTTGGGTACGGCGCCAAATGCGGGGCACATACTACCTGAGTACCCCGCTTTTGTCAACAATTGCCTAGTTCTTGGATACCGCAGCTGCGGGAACGCCCTTGTCTTTTGGTGCTTTAGCCTGTCTCTTCTTCTTATGGTTTTCCCAGAACAGCACAATGGCGCTAGCTATGAAGATAGTCGAGTATACGCCGCTGACCATGCCTACGAGAAGCGCAAGCGCAAAATCCTTGATGCTCCCGCTTGTAAAGAAATAGAGCGCGAGCACTGCCAGCATAGTTGTAAGTGTCGTTATGATGGAACGCCCTAGGGTGAGCGTCAAAGCCCTATTGAGCACATCGACAAAAGGCTCCGAAGGATGAATCTTGCGTTCCTCTCGAACTCGATCGAACTGCACAATGGTGTCGTTTATGGAATAGCCTAGAATAGTAAGGATAGCAGCAATTGTAGTGGTATTGAATTCCATCCTAGTCCACACGATAAAGGCAATCATTACAAGGGCATCATGGGCTATTGCCACGACAGCACCTATTGCATACTCGATTTTGAAGCGAATGGCCGAATAGATAAGAATAAGTACAAGGGTCATCAATACCAGCCAGACCGATTGCCTCCCAAGCGCTTCGGAATACTGAGGCCCTACATAATCTGCCTTTACCACAACTACTCTGTCGGCTCCAACTTTATCTTCGATGAGCCTGCGTATGGTCTGAGGAGTATTTGTCATAAAATGAGGATCCTCGCCGTTATCTCGAACGCGGATAAGGTATCTTTGAGAAGATGGCGGGTTTATGGTCTGTACTGTTATATCTCCAAGTGGGCTGAGAGCATCACGCACGATATCGATCGAGGCATAGCGCTCGGTATCATCTTTTGGCGCACGGTAGAGTTTGACTGGATTGAGACTCAAGAGCGAATTGCCCTGATAAGTAGGCACAAGTAGATTAGAAGGAAGAGACTCGCTCCCTTCTGCAAGGCTCACTCTGATTCCTTGTTCTTTCTCCAATGCTGATTTTATATCTGCAAGGGTCGAATATGTCTTGTAATCGAGCATTACGGTACGCTTCTGCGCTTCAGCGCCGGAGAAAACAAGCGTTAGCTGACTCTCGCTTACAGTAAGCTCCGCATTGCCTTTGCCATCGAAGGTTACATCTCCAGCTGGATAGGCAAGCTGAATAGTCTCGTTTATACCCGCCTGGAAGTCCACACCCAGGTTCAAACCTTTTGTAAAGAATCCGACAAGCCCAAAAGCGATAATGGATAGGCTTATGATCACCGCTGGCAGAAAAAATTTGCTGAATTTGATGATTTTTTTCATTATCGGATCCTCCAGCTTATGGACACTGTCTTGAGCTTTAACACATCTGTTTCGAAATCAAAGATCAGCCTCGACACAAATAGCGAGGTGAAAAGACTGGTTATATTGCCAATTGCCAAGGAGACCGCAAAACCCTGAATTGGTCCAGTTCCAAGCTGAGCCAAGAAAAGCGCTGCGATTATCGTCGTTATGTTCGAGTCCATGACTGCCCAGAAGGCTTTGTCGAAACCAGCGTGTATAGCCGCAGCTCTGCTCTTGCCAGCTCTCAATTCTTCCTTGATGCGTTCGAATATTATGACATTGGCATCTACGGCCATTCCAGTAGTTAGCACAAAACCAGCTATCGAAGGAAGAGTGAGCGTCAGCTTGAAGGCTGTCAGAACCGAGAGCATGAGATAAAGGTTGAGTATCTGCGCTAAGGTCGCATTTATTCCTGCCCATTTATAATAGATGAACATGAAAATAAAGATCGATAGAATACCGACAATAATAGCGGTTTGTCCCTGACTAATGGCATCTTCTCCAAGAGAAGCACCGACAGACTGCTGGCTCACAACCGAAAGGCTGATGGGCAGGGCAGCGGTTCTAAGCAATAGGGCGAGCGCTTCGGCTTCCTCTGCGCTGAATCCAGTTATCCGTACAGATTCCCTGATCGGTTCCTGAATGCGAGCATAGGATTTTACGCGGTCATCCAGAACCACAGCCATAGTCTTGCCAACATTGGCGCTTGTAAGCGCGTAGAAGATGTCTCCACCTTCTTTGTCGAGCACAAAATTGGTCTCGGGCTGCCCGGTAATCGGGTCAGAAGAGACTGTTGCGCTTACGATATGGCTGCCATCAAGGCCTGGCTTTCCTTCGAGAACAAGATATTCACCTGTAAATTCATCGAGACCATAGCTGTCTTTCTTGTAGACCTTGCGAACGATCTTGCCTTCTGGAACGAGGCCCGGCTTATCCAATGTCATCGTCTCCTCATCGATGCCCACTGGATTAGTCGAAAGATAGGAATTCACGGCCGCGGAAGCTTCCAAATCGGCAATATAGAAGGCTAGGTTCCCCTTGCCCATGATTATAGAATTTATGCGCTCAGGATCCGGCGTCCCTGGAATTTCGATATAGATCTGGTCTTCACCCTGGCGACGAATTACGGGTTCTGTAAGGCCGAACTTATCTATGCGCGAATTGAGGATTTCCACCGCACGCTTCATTGCGTCTTCTTTCTCGGCCTGAGATAGCTCATGTCCGAGTTTTTCGGACAATCCCTTAAGGTCAGCCTGGACAACCGCGCTCATGCCGCCAGCAAGATCAAGCCCTAACTGTACCGCGTTCGAGTGCACATTCTTGAGTTTCAATACGCGTTCCCTATATCGCGATTCGATTGAATCGAACATGGAGCGCTCACTTGGAAACGCCGATAAAATGGCTACTGCGTCCCATGTCTTGGGTCCTGGCTTCTTTGCCAGTGAATAAGCCTTTTTGGCTGAATCTATCGCGACCTTATAGTCCTTTTGATTAGAGAGATCTGTCGTATCGCCTGCAGCTGCTTTTTCTTTTAGGTCGCTGATTATGAGATAGGTCATCCTACGGGAATATTCCCTTATTTGCTCTCTGGAACCTACCGCAATGGCCTGATCCTCTTTCGGTGTCAGGAAATACCACTGAATACTCGGAAAAAGGAACATAAATGCAACGGCTAGCACTACAATTACGATCATGAGACGGCGCAATTTGCTCATACCGGTTACTCCAATCCTCTCATGGATGTATTAAATGGAGAGAAATGTGTTATGCCTACCCAAGCTAAAGCCGGGCATTGCACAAAGAAATCTTTACTTGTCTTCGGGCTTTTCTTTCTCGGCTTTTCGGGTCGATTCAGCGCTGCCCTCTGGCTTGTCTTCGGGCTTTTCCTCTGACTTGTCTTCGGCTTTTTCCTCAGCCTTAACTGGGCTTATGGAAGCAATAGCCGATTTCGAGAACTCGATCCGAGTCCCATCATCGACCTTAATCACCACTGTGGAATCCTTGACCGAAGTTACCACTCCATGGATGCCGCCGATGGTTACGACCTTGTCGCCCTTCTTGACTCCGGCAATCATCTGCTGCATCTGCTTCTGCTTTTTGTTCTGTGGCCGAATGATCAAAAAGTAAAAGATCACAAAGACGAGGCCGAAGGTCAAGATTGTCGAAATAAGCGACCCCGTCGGATTGCTGGCTGTTGTCTGCTGTAGCAAGACAAAGCCATTCTGGATACCATTCATATATCTTCCTTATCGAAAAAGAATTCCAGCAAAATTACCATGGAGCAGCTCGAATGGTCAAGTTGCACTAAGCTGTGATCACCGTGCCGGCCTTGCCGCTTACCGCGGCAGTGGCATTTTCCATGGAAGTTATAATCACTTTGGCACCACCTCTCCGAATAAAGTCACAAGCTGCCTCTATCTTGGGCCCCATGGAACCTTTGGGGAAATGTCCTTCGGCCATGTATTGCTCGCATTCTTTTAGACTGAGATGATCGAATACTCGCTGATCGGGCTTTCGAAAATTGATTGCAACCTTGTCCACGCCTGTAAGTATTATGAGCTCATCCGCATCTATAAGGCTCGCAAGAAGCGACGAGGCCCGGTCTTTATCGATGACTGCATCCACTCCAGAGAGCGTCTCATCTGCATCGCGCTTTACAGGGATTCCTCCTCCCCCAACCGCGATGACTATCTTGCCATCATCTATGAGATCCTTGATTGTGTCCTTTTCTATGACATCGAGCGGTTTTGGGCTTGGGACTACACGCCGATAGCCGCGCATTGGATCTTCCTTGATTACCCAGCCGCGAGCGCGCAATTTCTCTACTTCCTCGGCTTTGTAAAAGGGACCGACAAATTTAGTTGGATTCAGCATTGATGGATCATTCGGGTCGACAACTACCTGCGTTATTATGGTGACGACATCCTTATCTATGCCTTCGGTGCGCAGTGCATTGGCAAGGCTCTGTGCGATCATATAGCCCATAGAACCTTGCGTATCAGCAACAATTACATTAAGTGGAGATGGAGGAACTTGTGCGGAAGCCGCCTCATTTCGGATGAGATGCACACCAGCCTGTGGGCCATTCCCATGTGTAAGAACTACTTTGTGTCCTTCGGCTATCATTCCAACTATTGCCTTCATGCTCTTTCTGGTATTTTCGAACTGCTGTTCTATAGTTCCTTCGGTGCCTTCCTCGATGATCGCATTGCCACCAAGCGCTACGACAATAGTTTTGCGAGTTGCCATGAATGCTCCTTTTCTAGATAGCGAAATTTCCAGAAATAGTAGTATAACACTTTTCGAAAAATCCGCAATGCGCATTGTGGAAATGGCTTTCCAAATCTGATAATATCGAATTATGCAGATCGTTCGAGCAAGAATCCTTGGTATGTGTATGGGCGTGCGGCGCGCGGATGAGCTAGCGCATCGAGCTGCCGAGAAAGCCGCTCGAAGTGGCCGCCCTGTCTATAGCTATGGCCCCCTTATCCATAATCCTCAAGCAGTTGCCGACCTCGAATCTCTTGGTGTTCATGTTCTGGAACCTCGCGCAATTGAGTCGGAGCTGGATGAACTCCCGAACCTCAAAGATGCTATAGTCATAATCAGAGCCCATGGAGCATCGCTGGCAGCGCTCTCTCGCTTGCATGTGCTTGGTGCGCGAATAATCGATGCCACCTGTCCTCGAGTCATCAAGAGCCAAGGCCTAGCCCGGCATTACGAGAGATTAGGTTGGCAGGTAGTGCTTATAGGCGATCCTCGTCATGGCGAGATTTCAGGTATTCTAGGGCATACCTTGAATGCTCTAGTCGTAGATTGCCCGGAAACAGCCCTTCCTTTAGCAAGATCACTCAGAGACAAGCCTTGTGCCCTCATTGCACAAACAACTATCCGTCAGGAAGACTACGATGCGGTTATCGATATTTTTCAGTCTTATGTCAAAAAGATGATCGCAGAAAAAACCATATGTCCAGCTACACGGGAACGTCAGCAGGCATTGGCAGAACTCAGCACACAGGTAGATGCGGTGCTTGTGGTAGGCGGCAAGAACTCTGAAAATACAAAGAGGCTCTATAGAAGCGCCATAGGCTTTGGCCTTCCTTCCTGGCATATAGAGACAGCAAGCGAACTCATGCCCGAGATGATGCGCTATAATCGCATAGGCATTACAGCAGGTGCCTCGACTCCCGACTTTATTGTGGATGAAATTCAAGAAATGCTTGTTAGGATGGCTCAGAGCGGATAGGCATTCCACTTTACCATAATGCAAAGCCGTGATAAAAAAGGGTATGCCAGCAGTCAAGATAATCGGTATTTCTGGTGGTTCCGGCTCGGGCAAGACCACTATCGTTCGAAAAATATCTGAAATTGTCAGCGACTTCGTCTTCCTGCCGCAGGATAATTACTACAAGTCAGCAGAATTCATAAGCAACCTCAATATCACAGCGTTCAACTTCGACCATCCCGATGCCTTCGACAACGAGCTTCTTATCTCTCACCTCACGGCGCTTAAAAATGGTCAATCCATCGACATGCCTGTCTACGATTTCGTTCATCACAAAAGAACAGATCAGACCATCCATATTAAGCCCTCCAAGCTTGTAATTTTCGAAGGAATAATGATTTTCACTAACAAGGAAGTGCGAGACCTCATAGACCTAAAGATCTATGTCGATACACCGGACGATATCCGCTTTATCCGACGCCTATCGCGGGATATCAAGGAGCGTGGCCGCACCGTAGACTCCGTGGTAGAGCAATATATGACAATGGTAAGGCCTGGACACTACGATTTTATCGAACCAACCAAAGCTTACGCTGATATAATTATTCCTGAGGGTGGGTTCAATGAGCGGGCACTAGATGTGCTCGTTTCCTTCATCAATTCCGTCATCTATCCATCTGAAGGTTATGAAAAACGCTCGCGCCACTCTTTCTAAGCTCAGCGAGATTGCCCTGCGTCGCTATAATATGATTCAGCCAGGAGATAGAATCCTCATTGCGGTCTCTGGCGGAAAAGATTCCTGCTGCCTTGCCTGGGATCTGGCTAAGAAACGCCAATGGTGGGAGACCCCTTTCGAGATTGCCTCCTGTCATATAGTCACCGACCTTGAAGGTGCAGACTTTTCGCAGACCCAGGATGATGCCTGGCTTGCCTTGTGTATGGCCGAATGGGGCATTCAATACACACGATTAGAAATACCTGTGGTGGGCAGACTCAAACCAGGAAGGTCAATGAACTGCTATTGGTGTACCACCCAGCGCCGATCCGAGCTCATGAAATATGCAGAGCAGCATAGATTCAATAAGCTCGCCCTCGGCCACCACATGGACGATATTCTCGAGACTCTGCTTATGAACATGCTGAAAAAGGGCGAATTTACAACTATGCCTCCTGTCATGCCCTATAGAAAATATCCCATAACAGTTATCCGGCCTCTTGCTTTGTGCGAAGAAAGGCAGATTCTAGCTTGTGCCGATGAACTGGGCTTGTCAGCTTACACATGTACATGTTCATTCAATTTAGAAGGAGAACGAAAAAAAGCAAAAGAACTCCTTAAACATTTGACCGAGGGCTCGAGCCACAAGAAGCGTAATATCTTTGAGTCTATGTCTCGCATAAGGAAAGATTATCTGCCATAATGAGACATGCGTCTCTTTGCCGCCCTGCCTTTTCCAGCCGCCGCTCAGAATCAGATAGGAACTTACTGCGCCTCTCTCGAGGAGTCTTTTAGGCCAGCTCGCCCTTCGTGGGTTCCTCCTCAAAACCTGCATTTGACTCTTCATTTCTTTGGAGAATTGGAAGCAGAAGACGCCGAAAAGCTTAAGGTTTTGCTTTCCGATGCAGCCAATATCTGCCCTCCGCTCAGGATAACTACAGAAGGGCTGTCCGTGCTCCCATCCATGAATAGGCCTCGGGTGCTCTACCTCGCAACGCGCATAGAACCATTCGAACCACTTACAAGGTTGATAAACAGGATACGCAAGATTGCAGTTCAGCTAGGAGCAGAGACCGACGCTCGCCCATGGAAGGCTCATCTTACCCTCGCACGACTCAAACTGCCTATTGCTCCTGAGCTTTCGTCGCTTCCTAAGCTCCCAAAACTGAACCTATCTATCGATTCGTTCGAGCTTCTGCAGTCGACTCTCAGCCCTACGGGCGCAGTCTATTCTAGAATAAGTCGTTTTGCGTTCTACACTGACACAAGCACATTATAAGCGTTTTGAAGTTTCTCTATTTCAAGCGGGAAGTCACATTTTGCAAGGACAGTTGTCTCTCCGTCGCACTGTAAAGGAATGCTTTCTTGGTAATCTATCTGGAGCTTGTCCGCAGTGAAATGTGTAAGTTCGTGAATGTGCTCGTGCTTTCCATGCTCTATGGATCCTTTTAGGATAAGCTTCCTAAATAGGCTTGTCTGAGATATAGCAATGCAGTTGTGCTCATTCGGAAGTATGTTTTTGTGTGAGCCATAATAACGGTTGCCTGAAGCTCCCATAGCCACCAAAAGACGAGGAAGCTCGGAATCCAATACAAGCCTGCCCCTATTCCAGGCCTTGAGACCCATGTTTACCACTTTATAGACACGATCATAGAACATAGTCCCTACATCTACCCAAAATTTGTAGGAATCTCCAGGAAAATGGCGCTTGAGACGATTTGTCATCTCCGCTACATAGGCATCGAGACCTACACTAGCTATATTGAAAGAATACCGAGGCAGGGCTCCACCTTCATAGCTTGGCGTTATTTTGAGAGCGGGCCTCCGTTCGAGAATCACTGGATTCAGAAACCTCTCTAGAGCAACAAAAAGATCCCTTCCCTCCGAGCCGTCGTTGCCTGTTCCAAAGGGCAACCTCACTATTCCAAAGCGATCCTTTTCCGATTCAGGAAGCAGAGTGAGTTGCTCCGCAGTCTCAAGACTTGTGCCATCCCCACCTGCTGTAATGATAAGGTGGTAAGAATCTTTTCCATTAGATGGAGAATGCTCCAGTATGCGCTGGACTATCGTCGCAGCGTGTCCACATCTCTCAGTAAGATGCATTTTCAAGCTAAACGGAGCCTTGCGCAGAGGCAGGTCGGATGACCGCCTTACCATCTCCTTTAGCTCTCTCATTCGCTTCTTTGAATGGTGGATCCTACTAAAGCCGCCAGCTTTTGGATTAGCGACAACATCGATAATTAAAGACTGATCCGAGAAAACGGGAGAGTGAGCAAAAATAATGTTTAGTCCCTCTGCTAAATCTTCTGGCTTCATATCATTAAAGATTGTATGATGATATCTTCGTAGTGTCTACAGTATCTTGTTTTGGAAACATGGCGTTGATTTCATCGATAGCTTTCATAACTAAAGATAGTTCCTCCGTCGAAAAATCGATTTTGGGAATAAGGCGCGAGATAGTTCTTTTTATAAAGAGCTGATTATTTGGAGTCTTTTGCTCATATATCGAAGCATGGTTCATCATCATTACAGTACATGGCAGCGGATTGCTGTAACCTCCAATAATCTCGAAGCCAACTCTCTTGAACATTTGGATCAGATTAGTTTCATCGGCAAAGACATCGATAAAAATCTGTTTTGCGCCCCAACCACGGGCATATAGATATGACAGCACCATGATTTCGAATGGAGTGAGGCCTCGGCGCTCATCCTTCGTCACTGCGAGCCTGTCGATCTCGGCATAGCGAGCGCCCTCGAGATAAGGACTGATTTGGAAGTTTTCCTCGATAGGAACATGCCCATTCGCTTCGCTCAAGTGAACAGAGACAGTACCAATGGGCTGAAACCCTTTGTAAGCAATAATATGAAATGCTGAATCGTCGCACTTACGATGAATTGTTTCTTCCTGATAACCTTTTTCTCCCACCAATACCTTGCGCTGTAGATAATAGCTATCATCGAATTGGCGCGGTTCGCTGGCATGGATAAACCATATCCTATCTTTGTCTTGGATTGCGGATGGCAAAATCACAGTAAAGGTTGTTCCCTTGCCAAGCTGACTGTCGAGGAGGATACGTCCTCCATATTTTGTTACGATATGGTTTGCAAAACTCAAGCCCATGCCAGTAACCGAGCTGGTTTCTTCAACTGTCAGGAAATTATTTACAATTCTATCGAATTTCTCATTCCTCATCCCTATGCCAGTATCTTGGACCGAAACCAGCACATCATCTCCTTCCTGCCGACAGGAAAGTGTCAAAACTCCGTCGCTACGCATAGCTTGAACAGAATTGATGATGAGATTAAGAAATACTTGTTGAAGCTCAGTAGGATTTGCAAGAACTTCCTTGACACTATCGTAAGATTTCCGCACTACAATCGATCCGAAATCGATGCTGCGCATTGCCATTTTCAACGAGTTCTCGAGCACATTTATGATATTTATCATATCTAAAGTAGTGCGTGTCTTCTTTGAATAGATCATAAGACTCTTGATAAAATCCAAGGCGCTCTGAGAGTAATGGGCGATATCCTCTGTATATCCTCGGATTGGGCTACCCTCAGGTGCCTCCTCCAGAATCAAATCCGTCGTGCCTAGAATTCCACCAATAGGATTGTTTATTTCATGTGCGATTGTGGAAACGAGCGAACCAATCGCAGCTAGTTTTTCTTCTGAAAGGAGTTCCTCTTGCTG
This sequence comes from Spirochaetota bacterium, assembly GCA_022704665.1. GTDB lineage: Bacteria > Spirochaetota > Spirochaetia > Treponematales > Rectinemataceae > Rectinema. The sequence continues at coordinate 21,403 of JAKJFY010000026.1, forward strand.
ACTTTTCTGTTTGCTTATATCCTGGAAAAGCTCGATGAAGGCCCCTAGAGAGCTCTCTCGCGCTGGAATGGGATAAAAATTGAGTGAAAATGTTAGTTGAGTCCGGCTGTCTTGCTTTTCGGTATTGAAAGGCAACATTGTGTGGAGACAGTCCTGGGCAAGGCATTCGGCACAGGGGCGATCCCTATTGAAATATGCCTTATAGCACTTCGATCCTAAAAGCTCTTCCTGAGTCTTCTCGAAGTAGCGCTGAACGGCATAGTTGGCGGTTACAATATTGTAATTGATGTCCTGAATCGAAATAGGCGTTGCAATTCCATCGAAAAATGTTTCGAATTTTCTCTGATTGATTAGCTGTTTGTTGGCATCTTGAAGGCGTTTTTGATGCTGGCGCAGACGCTCGTAAGTTATAGCATTCTCCATTGCAACCGATGCCTGATCCACAAGAAATTGCAAAATATCGAGTTCATACTTGTTATAATAGTCTTTCTCGAGACGCGGACCAAGAATGATGAAGCCATTCAGCCTTTCTTTAAACTTTAGTGGAAGTACTAGGCTTGCCAAGACAGTCTGATGCTTTTGGCCTTTTATTAACATTATGCCGATGTTCCACTGTGAATAGGCCTGCTTTTCTTGAGCAGATTTCTTTTGATAGGCTTGTATGAAAGGAGATGACTTGGGCACAATGACCTGATTGCTGGAGTTCTGGCTTCCTTGTTCCTGTACGAAATCCAGGCCCCGAGAGGCAATAACACGGAAATTCTGCGATTTATATTCATTTAAGAGAACAAAAGCCCACTCGAGCTTTAATGCCGATATCACATTATCGATAACCAACCTCGAAAGCTCCTCGAGGTTCACGATAGATGTGAGCTTAGTAGAAAAATCCCTAAGCTCTCTATAATAAAGGAAGCTTTTCCCACCCGAGATGCGTTCAAGAAAGGTCTGTGTTGCCGTGCGCAAGGGACCAAATAAGAAGGCGGAGCATATACCAAGACAGAGAGCCAGAGGCACCAAAATGGAGTTTGGCACAAAGCGATTGAGTTTAAAGATGAAAACGAAGAACAGCATGTATATGATGCTTGAAAAAGCCGCTACAAGTACACCGAGAATCAAATCGAATACGAAGGTCGAATAATGTACAAGTCTGTATTTATATATACTATAAAATATAATCGACGAGTTTATCATCGCCGCAATCATATCCACTGGATGTCGGCCGATGGGCTCATATAGGTAAGCTAAAACGCCGATCATAAGCACAACAACGCCTATGAGCATTAGCTGCAGAGCGCGCTTTAAAAACTTATTCTGATTAGCCTTTTGTTCTCTCAGTAGAAATAAAATAGTCAGAATCAAGTAAGCATAAGAGAGAGAATAGACTATGAGCGCATCTGACCCAAGCCTATAATGATAGTCAAAGCCTTCGAACCAGACATCCGCAACAATGGAGCTAGAAAAATTCAGATAGAGCAAATAAGCATATAATACGCATCCAATATAGAGCAGATTACGGTAAAGCTTTTTCTCGCTCTTGGAAAAATAGAGAAGTGTGGCAAAAATCGCGAAAGGTGCCCCAAGTAACCCAACCAACTTGATCTTGATTGAGTCGGTTAGGCTTATGATGCCTATATTGCCATAGGCCATAAAGGCTCCGAAGCTCCAGAGCGCCATCATGACCATATATATAAGGAATGAAACATTCACCCGCTCTTTTCTGCCAGAAAGACCAAAGATGATGAAAATGACATAGATGCAGAACGATAATGCGGCAACGAGCGAAGAAAAATTAAATATCATCGAATTGCTCCTGCTCGATGATCATGCTATGAATTATTGCTGCGAATTATAGCACGTAATGAGGCAGGATAGTATACATTAAAATCTATAGACAAAACGCCCCTGAATGGTATCACCGCTCTTGTTCCAGAATGATGCTCGTTTGAAACCATAGAGTACAGCTGCATCGATATCGGAGTCTCCTGATGATTGCAAAATATCCACTCCTTTAAGCTGACGATCCTTGGTAATCGAAAAGCCAATAACTACTGCATTTAGCGAACGACCCGCTTTGTAATCGGCTTTTTCGACATTATAACCAGCATCTTCCAGCATCTCCCAGAGTTTGTCGCGAATTTCTAGGGGTACGGGATTTGTCAGACGATACTCCTTTTCGTTCCATGAATAATAGTTGAGGAAGGCTCGCTTTCGAGATTCGGCTGAAGCGATCAGTGTGTTGGGAGGAACAATTTCTGGAGGTATAGCGTTGAATAGAGAGGCTGGTACGACCTCTGGAAGAGGCATGCTCAAATAAATCGGAACATAAAGACTTTGACCAACACTTTCTGACGATCCGCCCAAAGTGGTTTCTACGGTGTTTCCTTTTTCGGCTTTGGTGATGCGTACCGCCTCCCCAGTGCCCCATGGGACCTGGCCTTCGCCTGGTGACAGCACCGAAGATTCGCTCGAACTGATTCGCGAGCCAGGCCCGCGCTCGCCTGGAATCCAGGGTTTTTCTGGCTCTTGGACTACGGCTGTCTCTGGAGTTATGGGAGTTGGTGTAGGTTTAGCCTCCGCGGCGGGGGTGGGCGTAACGGTCTCTGTTGGCTTGGGCTTGGCTATGGTCTGTGCCTGAGACTCTGGTACTGGTGCAGGAGGCGGTGCTGGTTTTTCTGCAACAAGCCCTTCATCTTTTTCAATAGGAGAGCCTTTGCCTATATCGTTCGTCACGGGACCTTGAATATTCACTATAAGGGATTTATTGCCGAAATCGATGTTCTCTGGCTTAAGAATATCGAATAGAAGGCCTGCTCCAATCAGAACAGCGTACATTACAATTGCGATAATATATGAGAGAATAGTGCGTTTTCGCTGTTCTCGCTTGGCATAGGTGAGGGCCTCGCTCATCTCACCACCTTTTCTTTTCTCGTTATGAGTCCGACATTCTCGATACCATTCATTCGCAAAGCATCGAGGACAGAAATAATGAGCTGATACTCCGCGCCTGCTCGGCCTTCAAGAATTGCACGAATCTGCTTAGCATCTGAGCCACTCACGCGCTTACCTAGCACCGACTGGAGGCTTGTCAGGTTTGTTTTCGTCTTATCGACATAGATTTCATCTGAGGACACAACTACTACCCTTAGTTCAGGTGTAGAAATTGTCTGAGCGGTCTTAGAAGAAGGGAGTTGCAAGTTTATACCCGGAGCAGTCCTGAAAGTTGTGGTAATCATAAAAAAAATCACTAGCTGCAGTATGATATCGATTAGAGGCGTAAGATCAAAATTGATCTTAGGCGAAAGCTTATGGTTGCGAGCCATTATGCCTCCTTCGAGGGCTTATCCTCAGCCCTGCCAGGCTCTTTCCCACCATAGCTCGAGATAAAACTCACTAAGTTATTTACCTGTGTCTCAAGGCGGGTCATGATCAAATTAACTCTCGATACAAAATAGTTGTAAATCATAATGACAGGGATGGCGACCACAAGCCCGCCCACCGTTGTTATTAGAGCCTCTGCCACTCCGCTTGCCAGCGCAGCGGGATCACTTACAGCGCCGAATTTCCCTAAGACGCCAAAGGCACGCATAGTACCGGTGACCGTTCCTAAAAGCCCAAGCAA
>JAKJFY010000267.1:0-758 GCA_022704665.1 Spirochaetota bacterium
ACTGTAGGAATAAAAAAAATAATCATGCCCTATGCATTTGGCAACATTCATTTTGAAGGCGATAGAGTAACGAGTATAGAAGAAAAGCCGAACATAGTCACGTATGCCTTAGCGGGTATATATGTAATGAAACCAGGTATTTTTTCGCTTATCCCTGAAAATGAATATTTCGGAATTGATAATCTAATTCAAGTTATGCTTGCGAGAAATTTAGCAGTAACAAAATATGAAATAAAAGAATACTGGATTGATATAGGAAGAGTAGATGATTATGATGAAATTCAAAAAATGCAAATAAATGAGGACTAACTTGAAGGTACTTATCATTGGCAATGGGGATTCTGTTTGGATAAAAAATTATATAGAAAATGTTCTACTTTCCAATAACGCAATTAGTTGTCTTTACAGTGGAAAGATTATAAATGCGGATTATCTTAATTTTTATCAAAGCCATAATGTTATATTATATGGTCCTATAAATAATTCATTCATTCAGAAAATTCCAAAAGTTCGTGTATTTCTAAATATTATATATGCTTTATTTCATATCTTTAAAAATAGCCCTTATGATGCAATACATGTTCATTATGCAGACATATTATCATGTCGCATTGCATATCTTTGCCGTAAACTAACAAGAAAAGAGATATGCTCTTTCTGGGGAAGTGATTTATTTCGATCAAGCGACCGTCAAATAAAAAAACTTAAGGTATATTTAAATAAATGTAACACTATCACCGTTGCAACTGAGAAGATGT
>JAKJFY010000268.1:0-756 GCA_022704665.1 Spirochaetota bacterium
GGCAAGAATTCGGGTGCATTTTCAGAACTCGATAGGCTCATAGAAATGACTCCTTCGAATGAGGATGCACGCGAATTCTACCACAGAGCATTCGAATTGGCTCTCAAAATACAAGACCAGCAGGCACTGAATCGATACCTAGCAGCATTCGAGAAGAAATATCCCAATGACTGGCTCGCTGGGCTTGTACGTCACAGAGTAGCTGTCCAGACAGGCAATTATATGGCTGCTCAAACTATTGCCGACGGACTCATGAAGCAATTTCCTCTCAATACCGAGCTTCTTGAGGATCTTTTGAGCAACTGGCTAGATAATTTGAACTACAATTCTACGATTGCCGAGTCGGGGCTTGCCTTTCTTGACCGTTGGGTTGTGGCGTCTCAGTGGAATCCTGTAGCGCTGGGGACTTATTGTCTATATAGGTCTCTATATCGCTATCTAATTGTTCAATCCTGGCCTTCTTCTTATATGAAAAACATCGCCATACAGAATGCGCTTACCGATCTCAATGTAGCTGAGATGAACCTTTCGGTCGCAAGAAATACGCTTTCCGAAGAAGGTAAGGCTCTTTTAGATATGATACCAGATTTCCGAAATGAACTTCAGGCTGCGATGGGGTACTAGAGCTGTTGCACAAATCAAAGCGAATTAAAAGCAAAGATGGACTGCAAGTAGAGGTGCTCTATGAGCAGAGGCGCACTACAAGTAGAAGTGCTTTATAAGTAAAGACGCTCTGCAAGACGATCAAAATCGAGC
>JAKJFY010000269.1:0-756 GCA_022704665.1 Spirochaetota bacterium
CCAAGACAAAAAAGAAGTTGATTTCATTGTTGGAGACGAAATCGCCATAGAAGTCAAAGCGGCTGAATTACCGCAGTACCGTCATCTCAAAGGGCTTATCGCCATTGCGGATGAAGCCACCTTCAAACATCGCATTCTGGTCTGTCAGGCTCCGGAGCCGCGCCTATCGGAAGGTATCGAGATTCTTCCAGTCAAGGTGTTCCTGGAAGCACTTTGGGCAGATACTCTTATCGAATAAAGAAATATCGATTCCGCTATTCCTTAGCACATAAAAAAGTACTTACTGAAGTAATGTAAAATATTACATACCGAGGCGTATAAAAAACATCTTACCGAAGAATGTAAAATTGCCTTGACATTAGCATATTGGAAATTTGCTCATTAAGAAGGATTATTAAAAGCTTCAGAATTTAACATAAATGAATAGCCAAGAATGAATCAATAATGAAAACTAACTTATTTGTTAGTAAACTATTAGACACATCGCTTGAAATTTGAAGTTGAGATTCATTCTTATCTAATACAATTTCTTTTATCAGATTGGTATGTTGCGGAATGAGTATCGTCATGAGATAATTTTCTGGGAATGAAACGATATAAATAATAATAATTTGGAGAATGAAGGGAAGTTATCTAAAAATCCTGCTCATGTGAGGTTTAGATAATGATATATCAGGTTAAATTGTTTCTGAGCATAGCCATATTCCTTATTGGACTTGTTGGACTTGCCGCTTTGATTTCCCTAATGTTCAAGAA
>JAKJFY010000270.1:0-754 GCA_022704665.1 Spirochaetota bacterium
CATCTCCAAAAGAGGTGCTGTGCCTTCAGGTTGTGCAAGCGCTCTTGCAACAGCATTGCGAGCATCAGCAAGTGATTTTCTTTTATTGGGAAGCACGACACTGAGAATCCTTGATTGTTCGATGTCCAGTGGAAGACTTCCATCTCCATACTTTAGCTCGAAATGCATGATCACCGCCTTATATTTGAATTACTTTCTATATAATCAAAGGTCTATCATATAATCGTCGAAGACAAAATACTCTATACCCTCTATTGTCCATCATGATAGAATACAGAGCGTGACTGGCAATAAATCGACATACGATGAATCAAAAATCAAAACATTGTCCTCGCTGGAACACATAAGGCTGCGAACTGGCATGTATATTGGGAGGCTGGGTGATGGCCTGAGCCCAGACGACGGAATATACATTCTACTCAAGGAGATAATTGACAACTCAGTAGACGAGTTCATCATGGGCGCCGGCAACCAAATCGTAATCAACCTCCAGGGCAGAAGAATGCGCGTAAGAGATTATGGACGCGGCATACCTTTAGGGAAGGTCATCGAATGTGTATCGGTGATAAACACTGGCGCAAAATACAATGACGATGTATTTCAATTCTCTGTCGGATTGAACGGTGTAGGTACAAAGGCAGTAAATGCATTATCAAGCGAATTCAGGGTTGTTTCTTATCGAGAAGGACATGCTTTTGAAGCCAAATTCGTTCGGGGCTTGCACGTGGATTCCCGAGAATTCGAGACTCGCGAG
>JAKJFY010000271.1:0-745 GCA_022704665.1 Spirochaetota bacterium
AGTCCAGATCTTCGTAAGGATGTGCGCTTCGCGAGTCGGTCAGCTTCTCAACTTAAGCTCTCTAGCTCTCGATTGCGGACTAAGCCATAACACAGCTAGAGCTGGCTCTCTGTACTCGAGGCTTGGATACGATATTCAGACTCTCGGCGCGAGGACTGCAGTTTGATCTATGCAGGCGATCAGAGCTTTCAGTGGAAAGGGCTAGCCATAATCCCTTGGACAAGAATTGATGGCGCTAACATCACTTGACACGATCTTTTCATCGTAGGATTAATTCAGAATGACAGATTAAGATGCCACAGCAAGGAAAATGCCATAGCGCTATCAACAACCTTCAGTCAGATGCTATTTGCTCACAATACAGTCGTTTATTGAGGTCATACGCAAGACTAAGTTCCTATGGAGAATAGGGGATTCGAACCCCTGACCTATAGATTGCGAACCTATCGCTCTACCAACTGAGCTAATTCCCCGTAAAGGCCTTAGAAGAAGTAAAACGGAAATTTGGTTGGCTACTTGCATAGATCCATCGGGCAGCCACCTGCTTTCCGTTTTCTTTTGCCAAAGCCGAATATAGAATATAGCAAAGAGCAAAGGCCATAATCAAGGGCCAGTCGCTTCCGCGCCTTTTCCTTTATCGGTTTTTTTTGCGAATAGTCCACAAGCAGCATTCTCTTGCCTATTGGGCTATTTTGCAATCTTTTCTCTACCGGGCTCTCTTGGCTTTTCGCTTCTTTTGCTTCTT
>JAKJFY010000272.1:0-742 GCA_022704665.1 Spirochaetota bacterium
TATCTATATCGACTCATTCATGAGCGAAAACTACCGGTTTATAAGCCTCTGAATGGCAGAGTTTTATTCGACCAGGACGAGCTTGAAAAATTCATTCGCAATGGACGAAAAGCTACAAGGGCAGAGCTTCAGGATCGCGCAACAGAGCTTCTCAATTCCAAAGGTGGCGCCAAATGAGCGCCGCGGGACAAATAAAGCCCGCGGGCGAGGCGGGCTTCATGCAGGAGGCACTATATCGTGAAAACAATATATCACAAAACCAGCATGTTATCAATCAAGCTATAGTTAAAACTCGGACGAGCCTACATTTAAGTCTCGATGAATGGCGCAATTTCTGCGTCTTTTGTGCACGACTTGCGCTCGATTCTGCGCCTAGCGATATTCGCCAATTGTTCCTCGGCAAGCCTTCCGAAACGCCTAAAAACGCTCTTTTACTTGCGGAAGTGTTTACAACGCTTGTTATGAGAGCCGAAGATGCAGCAGAAGCAACGAATAGCACCTACACTTACGCCGACTTGTGGGAGCAGGCGTTGTCGTTATGGGGAGGGCGAAAATGACCTTCCTCGACGCGCACAAACTAGCACAGGAAGCTTTTGGCAATCTGCCTAAACAAAGCGATCCTAAAGAACAAGCAAAAAAACAGTTTTTTGAGATGCCTACGCACAGAGACGCCGCACGAATACTTGTAAACGAGCTTCAAAATATCATCTATGAGCCTGAGACTGGAAACTACTGGCAACGC
>JAKJFY010000273.1:0-741 GCA_022704665.1 Spirochaetota bacterium
TGTATCCAGCACCGCATTATATTCTCGCTCATCGTAATTGAGCTTAAAAAGCTGCACTTTCCATTGAATTGGTTCTGACATATATGTGCCTCCCATTTTGCGTACCGCTACTCGCTTTGACTACATTTCTCAATTGCACGGACATGATCATCCACTTTTATGTAGAGATAGAATTCATTTTTTGGTATAGGTTCAAGATGGACTTTCTCTTGAAACTCTCTATATTTCCATGCATTTGCTCTTGCTGTTTCAATTGTCAAGTTAAAGCGAGCGCTAGGCATCGTTTTTCCCCTTAATAAATTCTATCCAGATTTCATTCTTATATATAGTTGTTCTATAAATTCTTGATATTTTGTATCTAAACTTGATCATGTCTTTAATTGCTGAGAAAGTATGCTCAGGCATTTTCTCGCTAAATGTGATACTAATTATGTCATCTAATCCTATAGGTATCGCAACTTTTCCCTTTTCCTCATCTGATTCAAAAATATATCGGTACTCCTTTTCATCACGGTAAGGCCATCTCTTTAAAAACGGTATATCATTTATACTAATTGTTTCCTTTTTCAAGTCCCACATTTTAATATACTTTACCTCACCTTGCCTAAAACCATCATTGTTTGAAATCTTTCTGTTTATATTATCTGAATCGATTTTCAAATAGCAGCCGCTTGAGCTGTCTGCAAAAGCTTTCCATGGGTGTACGACAATTTTGTGCAAAGGTAGCTAAGCAGCATTTCT
>JAKJFY010000274.1:0-736 GCA_022704665.1 Spirochaetota bacterium
CGTGATCACCTTGAACTTCATCGTGTTGATCACCACCACCGGATAGCCCCTCGTCTCAAGCCGATGCATGAAATACCGCGTGTTCCCTGTCGACTCAACTGCCACTCGCACATCGGCTCCCTTGCTTCGCCACTTCCCAAGAGCCTTCAGAAACTCCCGGTAGCCTTCCTCACCTGTCGCATACTCGCCCCCTTCCCCTTCATCTTTCCCTGTCCTCACATAGACTGTCATCTGCGTCTTGTGCAAATCTACTCCCACATCAATCCTCATCCTAACTCCCCTTCCTCCGGAGTCTACTCTTTTCGGTGATTTGGACCATTCTCCTATCCGACCTCGCAGGTCATAGAATGATACGGCATAAAGCTCTTCATTCTCCTTCCCGGTCTCGCAGACCATTCAATATGACGAACTTTAGCCTTCCCCGCTCCGGATTCTCTCCAGAGCATCTTACCTCATCTCACCGTCTCTGAATTGATGGTTTATCACTCCTTCTTAATTTATTCTTATGTTTCTGTAATGGATATTTCATGAGCATGCTAAGCTGAGCCCATTTGTCAAGACCACTTTTCTGAAAAAGTTTCGTGGACTTTGATGTCCACAATTGCCCGCATTGTGCATGTCCAGCTTTAGGAGAACAGGTCACTCTTTTCCGAAAGCCTAGAATAGCTTGAGACTTATTGCAAATATCCCCTGATCTTTAATTGGCAGCCGCATGAGGACTTTATCGTCATTCATG
>JAKJFY010000275.1:0-733 GCA_022704665.1 Spirochaetota bacterium
GTGTGAATTCTCAAGATCATAGTTATCGTTCGGCCCGTAAAGGTTTGTTGGCATCAAAGAAAGAAAATTAGTGCTATATTGCTGATTGTAATACCTACAAAGTTTTATCGCAGAAATCTTGGCAATTGCATAAGCTTCATTTGTAGGTTCCAGGGCTCCTGTCAGAAGATATTCTTCCTTGAGTGGCTGAGGTGCAAGCCTTGGGTAGATGCAGGACGATCCAAGATTGATCAGCTTTTCAACGTTGTACTTTCTTGCAGATTCAATTACATTCAGGGCAATAGCCAGATTTTCATAGATAAAGTCCGCAGGATATCGAGAATTTGCACCAATGCCTCCAACCTTCGCTGCCGCAAGAATTACAATCTCGGGCTTTTCATCGCGAAAAAAGTCCTCGACATCTGCTTGTCGAGTGAGATCAAGCTCTGCATGTGTACGTACAACAATATTTGAGTAGCCCTTCTCCTGAAGTTTCTTGAGTATTGCCGACCCAACAAGACCTCGGTGTCCTGCAAGGTATATCTTGGAGTTTTTATTCATACTGGGTCTTCTTGATTGTAAATCCTCCATTCTTAAGATGAAGCTCTCTTCTTGCCTCTTCTATGTCAGCATTGACCATCATTCTTATTAATTCAGGCAGGCCTACGACTGGTTTCCAGCCAAGATTTTTGACTGCTTTAGAAGGATCACCGATTAAAAGATCGACTTCTGCCGGGCGGAAATACCGAGGATC
>JAKJFY010000276.1:0-729 GCA_022704665.1 Spirochaetota bacterium
GATCGAGAACATCGAGATCAGGTGGCAAAAGCTCTTCAGCGAGAAAAATTCCGGAAGATCCTAGTAATTGGCACAAGTGAGCGCATGGTGCAGAAGATTTGTGAGCGCTTGCAGTTGCCACATCCGGTCAAGGTGATAAAAATAGAGGAAATAGCCACAAAAGCCGAAATCGAAAAGGCAGTGCAGTCGCGCAAGGTTGAAGGGAAGCATGTCATTCCAGTTCCGGCTCTTGAAGTAAAGCGCAGCTATCCTTCAATATTCTATGATAGTGTAAGAGTCTTTCTAAGGCGAAGCTTTGGCGTAGGCGCGACTCTTCCCAAATTATACGAGAAGTCTGTCGTACGCCCAGAGTATGCAAAACGTGGCAGAGTAGCTATTTCAGAAGCAGCGCTTTCGCAGATGGTAGTTCACTGTGTGAGCGAATTCGATCCTAATGTCCGCATTATGCGACTCGCAATTCGCAATGATACTCAAGGTTATCGCATTACAATTATGCTCGAAGTTCCTTTTGGAACAAGGCTTCCTTCGAAAGTACATGCATTGCAGGAATATATTGTCGACAGCATCGAAAAATTTACTGGAATTCTAGTTGCAGAGGTGAATATCGTCATAGATAGACTGACCGCTCGCCCACAGAAAGGCCAGAAATGGGGCCAGGCTATTGACGGTCGTGTTTCCTCTGTGTAGTATGCGCACATATGCGGCAGTACCTTTAATGATTCTGCAGTA
>JAKJFY010000027.1:0-24803 GCA_022704665.1 Spirochaetota bacterium
ATGAAAAATGTCTATAGCGATCCAGTCATCCTTGAGCCGTCAGTAGAGTACATTCCTGGTGGTACTTAGAATTCAAAGTACCAAAATATTTATTGCGATTGATATCAGTTTGTTCGCATAATGTATATTCTGTCTACCAATAAATTTGAAATATTTATATAAATCTAAGATTAGCTTCTATCAAAGAAAACATCACGCTTTTCCTAGATTGTCTAAAGAATATTTTGAAGAAGATCATAGCCATTATTGCTTTCGTTATAGCCATAACAGCCAATTCTTTTAGCTCTAAAATATTTCTTAGATAAATTAGCGAGAGATAGCTCATTACTTTTATTCTGCAGACAAAAAGAATAAAAATTCTCTTTAAGGATCTTAAAAAAGCTAATAGTCTTTCCAGCACCCCCAGAAAATTTTTCTAATAATTCAATTTCATTTCCAGATGAAGTATCTCTTCCAGTTTCTAAAAAACTTATTGGCATAAAATAGTCGGAATAATTGCTCAACATATCGACAGCCTTCGAATAAGAAGAGTTGTCTTTGAACTCATATTTCCATGCTGTAGCCTTAAGCAAAGATCCTATTGTTTTTCTTTTTTCTTTGGAGAAAGAGCTTACTCTTATAGCTTTCAAATAAAGTCCTTTAGGAAGATTCAAATTGATCAATCTAAGAATATTTTCTTGTTGCTTGCAAAATAATTGATAAACTTGTTGGGCCTCTTCTGACGTATTTATCCAGGCAATAAGGATTTCATTTTCTCCTTCAACCCCTATAGGCAGAGGCGGAGAAAGCTCGATTTTCGGCTGAGGATTGAATCCGTCAGTGTAAGCTATTGAAAAACCTGATATTTGAAATGCTCTATAGAAAGCCCTTGCTACATCATGCATTGGATATAATATTGCTATATCCTTTTTTCCCCAGACAGCTATGATCTTAATTGCAGTGTTCGATTTAACATCTAGATAATTTAGGTGATTATTGAGAGCATTAACATTATCCATAAGGCTAATGCTATCGCTTTTATCGATATCTAATGATGAGGCATTATGATTATTCTTAATAGCTTTTGTATTTCCAATGCTAACAATTGGACAGCTACCTTCTTTAGTATCTTTATATAGTATATTATAAGATACTATTGAGTTCTCATTATCGCAGACACCGCATCTATTAGTACAATTATCACTACAAATTAAAGTTAATTGATTGTCTCTAGCTTTTTTGCTTTCATTTTTAAGCCATTTTGAAGATATTTTAAATGAAATCTCGTCCCATGGGAGATCTTCATTTTCATTCCTTTTTGCTAAAAATCTTTGCCAAGCCCCCTCCCCTCTTTTTGAATTGTAATTCTTCAGCGCATTATTCCAAATATCGGCATCGATATACTCTTCCCATGCATCCAACCTTGCTCCTTGTTTATAGGCATAGAGAATAATCTCGCCTATAGATTCGTCACCTCTAGAAATCAAGCCTTCAAGAACTGATAAAAACGGTGAATGATAGCTTATTTCAATGTTTCTAGTGGATCTTAGGTTTTTCCGTATATTTTTTATTACTTTTAAAGATTCATCTTCGGATAATTGTTCTTCTCTTTCGAAAGGTGTGTGAGGCTTTGGGATGAAAGTACCAATGTTTACATGAATAGCAATATGCTCAATGCTTGCGACATTATTTAGATAGTTAATAATTGCTTCTTCTTCTCCTATACCCCTTTCGGCGACAGGAAGGCCTATCATGAAATAAAATTTAGCTGATTTAAACCCTTTAAGTTTTGCTTCATGAAGTATTGCTTTGATTTTTTCCAATGGGACACGCTTATTAATACCGTATTGCCATGAATCAAGGGGCGTTTCTATCGCGAAGGTCAAACTAGATTTTCTTACTTCAGATATTTTTTCTATAAGTGGCAAAGTGAAGCTATCTACTTTTAGACTTGGAAGCTGAAAAGATACATTGTGCTTAGACCATAATGCGGTCAGGTCATTGAATAGTCCTACAATATTAGGATAATCACCCGAAGATAGAGAAGAAAGTGTGATCTCGGTATATCCTTTCTTTATAATCAAATTTTCTACTTCCTTCTTGATGATTGAAGGAAATCTCGATCGCTGAGGACGGTAAAAATATCCAGCATGGCAAAAACGACAACCATTAGGACAGCCCCTCATTATCTCGACAGAACCGTGAGAATGAACTGGATTGATTACTGGATATGGAAAGTTGGGTGCGTAGGCAGTTCTATAGAAGTCCTGATAAATAGCTCGCTTTACCTTTTTTTTAGTTGGTATTCCAAGCTCTTGCAGAAAGGGAGATATCCATATCGAAGAATGCAAAGCCAAAGCTTGCAACTTTTCAATTCGAGTTGCTCCACTGCTCTTTAGCTCAGCTAGTCTAAGCATGAGCTCTGTGAATCCTTCTTCAGCTTCACCAATCCAGACCGCATCCAAAAACTGAGCAAAAGGCAATGGATTTGTAATAGCCGGCCCTCCAGCTATTATGATGGGATCTTTTTCTCCTCTCTTTTTAGTTTCGAGAGGAATCCAGCCTCTGTCTATTATTGCGAGGATATTTGTAGCAAGAAGCTCATATCCAATACTAAATGCCAGAACATCTACCTTGTTAAGTGGAATTCCACTTTCAAGTGTGTAAAGGGGAAGTTGATTTTCTATAAGCAAATGCTCAAAATCTGGGGCAGGCGCGAAGACCCGTTCGCAAACGAGAGTGCTCCTCTGTTCATTGAGCATCGCATAGATAATCCTAAGAGCATTGTTTGACATTCCAATCTCATATAAATCAGGAAAAGAAAAGGCAATTCTCAATCGTGAATCTAGAGGGTCTATTGGTGGAAAAGCGTCGCACTCTCCTCCAGTATAGCGAGCAGGCTTTTGTACCTCTAAAAGTGCCTCTCCAATATCTCTCAGAGGATCTATAAACTTCATATTCATGCTGAATACCTGCGCGCGGAAATTCCAGTTAGGATGCCAATGGATATTAAGCCTGTCCAGAGAGATGAACCACCATAAGAGACAAAATATAGCGGTATTCCGGTTACTGGCATTATTCCCATTGCCATTCCGATATTGATCATGAAGTGAAATGCAAAAATGCCTAGCAGCCCTCCGATAATAAATTGACTAAATCGATCCTTGGATGTTTCGATAAGGACAATACATCGAAAGAAGAGAATTCCATATAGAATAAAAAGTACAATACAACCTACAAAACCGAATTCTTCAGCTATTATAGAAAAAATGAAATCTGTGCTCTGCTGTGGAATATACCTGGCATGACTATGGGTACCTTGCAAGAATCCTTTCCCCCAAAAGCCACCAGATCCAATAGCAGTAATGCTCTGGAGAATGTTCCATCCTGAGCCTTTGGGATCGATACTTGGATCGATAAACACAAGCAATCTCATTATCTGATAAGGCTTTAAGATACTATGAGCAATAATTGCCCCAATCATTGAAATTGCCAAAATTGCCATGCTATATGAGAGCCAGTAATAATATCGCTTCTTGAATCTTAGCCATCCAATTCCAGAAATAATCGATATTACAAGTACAAAGACAAGTATAGCTATCAATACATCTTTATGAGTTATAGCAGTGAATATAATATTTTCTGGGTTTGGGTGATTTGATGCATACAAAGGAAGGCTTAGAAATAGAAAAACCCCAAGTATTGATAGAACTCCAAATAGAATATATTGAAAATCCACATTGGCTAAGGTAAGCATTACAAGAGCAGCTGGAATGAATACAAGAGCGGAACCGAAATCAGGTTGCGCCAGTATTAAGGCCAATGGAATACTCATGATAAATCCAGTCATTAATAGCTTTTTAAAGCTTGAATCAAATTCCGCAGATTCTAGGTAGCGTGCAAGCATTAAAACTGTTGCGATCTTCGTGAATTCAGCTGGCTGAATACCTATACCACCAATTCCAAGCCATGATCTGGCTCCATTCACTACTTTTCCTGCAAGCAGTGTTATGACAAGCAGTAATATTGCAAAGGCGAATAGTATCCATACCATATCCTTATATCTAGAAAAATCGAAAACTGCTGCAGCAATCAGTAAAAAGACTCCAATAACAAACCATATTATTTGCTTTAAGTATTCATTGGAGATAATTGCCCCTTCTGCATCGATTCCGGATGAGTAGATTGCTACAATTCCCAAGGCACAGAGCAAAAAGCATGAGAAAAGCAGATAATAATCTATGTTGCCAAACAATCTTTTGAGACTTTGAGATTTCATTCCCTTTTCCCTGTCAAGGAAGAACCCTCCAAACGTACCCCAACAGCTTTTGCTGCTTCATGGGCATTTTGATTAGCATATATTGCTTGATATATTACATTAGCAGCATAGGGAGCCCACCATTCCCAAGGATTTGAGGCTTCTATCATGGTGGCTACGACTATTTGGTCTTTAGCAGGCGCATCGTAGGGTCCAAAAGATACAAACCATGAATGCCATCTATCCTTGAGACCCACTTCGGCTGTCCCTGTTTTTCCAGCGACTTGAACGACCTTTGTGTTTATTGGCACTTTTGCTGTACCATAGACAATGACACCGCGGAGATAGGATCTCAAAGTCTCGAATGTCTTTGATGAAATTGAAGATTGATGTAGAATCTCCGGCTGTATTTCATTGATAAGAGCGCTTGTAGTTGGATCTCTCACTTCTTTCAAGATATGAGGCTTATATATGATTCCATCATTGACGATCATGGCCATCATATTGGCAAGCTGGAGAGGGGATGCCAACAGATATCCTTGTCCTATAGAGAGATTCATGGTATCGCCAGGTGTCCAGATTTCGTTATATTTTTCTTCTTTCCATGTTGGTGTTGGCAAAAGACCAGCGTTTTCCGCTGGCAAATCGATGCCAGTAGGCTTTCCATAACCGAAGTCTTGTGCATAACTAACTATATTCTCAATGCCAAGATAGTCCCGACCCGCGGTCCAAAAATAGATATCACATGATTGCGCAAGAGCGTTCTTAAGATCTAGGGCTCCATGCCCAGGCTTTTTAATATGACAGCTCCATGAGCGACCACCATATATCAACTCACCGCTGCAATAGATTTTCTTATCTGGAGAAATCGCGTTTTCTTCGAGAATAGCTGCTGTAAGGACTGTCTTGAAGGTCGATGCCACTGGATAAGAGGACTGATAAGCTCGATTGAGCATGGGCTTCTTGGGATCATTCAGAAGGTCTAAGTATGCCTTGCCAACGTTGTCCGACATGAAAATTCTGGAATCATAATAAGGATAGGTGACCATCGCCAAAATCTCACCTGTCGCAGGCTTAAGTACAATTATGGACCCCTGACGAGGACCAAGAGCTTCTTCTGCAATTTTTTGAGTTTTGCTGTCTATGCTCAATATCAATCTCTTACCAGGGATTGGTTCTTGTATTTCTGCAGCATTGCTCGAAATATCTTTTCCATAGACATCGACGGCTTTAGCTATCCAGCCATCCTTACCCTTAAGAAGATCTTCATATGCCAATTCTATGCCTGCTTTTCCAGTAAGATCTTCTAATATATAGCCTTTATTATAAAGCAGCTTGTATTCATCTCGAGTGATTGTCCCTACATAACCAATGACATTAGAAAGCGATTGTAGATCAGCGTAATTTCTAAGGGGCTTGGAACTCCAAGAAATGCCTGGGAATTCATCGATTCTACTTGCAATCTGTGTAACAGCTGCTAGACTCGCATTTTTAGCTATTACTATTCTACCATATGAATATAGGCTTGAGTCAGGAAGTTTGCTCTCTATATCCTCAATAGGAATGCTTAAAAGCAGGCTGAGTTTACTAATAACTTCAGATTTTTTGGAACTAGGAAGCTCAGAAGGCGTAATATATACTGAATAAGCTTCTATATTGCCTGCTAGAAGATTTCGTCCCGATCTATCATATATTTCACCCCTGGGAGCAGGAATTCTAGTTGATTGGATAGAAATGCGCTGAGCTTCGCTTACAAATAATTCTTTTCTCAAGACCTGCATAGAGAATAGATTTATCGAATAGATAACGAAGAGCACTATTATTAGAGCTTTCAAAATACGTATGCGCAAGGTGATTTTCTTTGGCAACATAGCCATTATATCTGTCCTTTTGCGATGATAATGCTCATGGCATGGCTTTCTTCGGATTGTGCTCGAACAATTGTCTTATAAAAGAAAGCAAAAAGAACAGTAGTATTGCAAATAGCCCGTTCAATATCAATTCAACACCGAATTCCATACTAAAAACCTGGTAATAATGAATGCCTGCTGAAAACATAAGCGAAATCGCCTTAGATAATATGGCCATTATGATCGTTGCTCCTGCCCCAAGAAGGAAAGGAACAATAAAAATGTCCTTCTCTGTCACATAACTTATGAGCGTTGCATAGTAGCCACAACTTGTATATAAAAAGGCATAATATCCAAGTGGAGAGGCACTGAGAATATCTGCTATAATCCCCACCAAGAATGAAGCAATGATACCCTGCCCTTCTTTGTTGATAAAAGAGGAAAAGAGAAGCACATCAAGAGCTAGATTGGGAATAATACCCATGATTATGCCGCGCGATAGCCATGTTGATTGTATAAAAAGCATGAGCGTCGCAACAAAGCTTGATATTAAGACGCTTTTCATTGAATCGCCTTTTTATCAGGAGTGGATAGAGCCTGAAAATCTATTGCGAACACATACTCTATTTTGCTGAGATCAACTGCAGGTTGCACACTAATGACTAATGAGCTGGAGAATTCATTGAGTCGCCAATCCTCTACCCGTCCTATAATAATCTCTGAGGGGAAAATCTCGTCCAAGCCGCTGGTAACTACGATATCTCCTTGTTTAAGCTGCTCTATTTCGGTCTTGGGAATATATAGCAGATTAAGTGGGACATCCCTAAAGCCCTGGCCATTCAGCATTCCTTCAGCGCGGGTTTTTGCTAACCTTGCAGCTGCGAAGAAACGCTGATCATAGAAAGGTTGGAGTATGCTTGTCGAAGCTTTGACTTCGATTATCTTACCAACCAAACCTTCGACACCATTTTGGTAGGCAACAACAGGCATATATTTCCTTATACCATTTATATATCCCTTATCGATTACTAATGAGGAATACATATTAGTAGGATCTCTAGCTATGACATGAGCAGCTATTTTTTTTGCATCTGGCAATGTACTAAGACCTAAAAGCTCTTTGAGTCGTTGGTTTTCTTCTCTCAGTGCAGTGTAATCCCGTACTTTTAGCTCATAATCCCGGGTCTTTTCCAGCAATGCTTCATACTCTTTCTCAATGTTTCGAAGCTCAGATACTGCACCGACAGTTCCAGTAAAGAATGAGCCAATTGCAGATAGACTTTTCTGAATTCCTCCAATTATATAACCCTTGAAAAAACCAGGAACTTTGACTATCGTCTTTGTTGATATAAATAGCACAATAATTGACAGCACCATACAGATGCCAGCTTTCTTGTGCATTGCTTTAGCAGGTCCATGGGTTTGTTGGCTGCCAATCTTCATGCCTAACCTGCCAATATCAGAGATTTAGACTCTCGTAAACACTGCTGCTACCGATATTCTTTTGTATAATCTCAAAATACTTACCAGCGCCAATTGCCACGCATTCAAGAGGATGCTCTGAGAGAATTACGGGAACACCAGTCTCCTTTGCTATCAATTTTGGCAGTCCTTTGAGAAGAGCTCCTCCTCCCGAAAGAACGATACCGCGTTCTACAATATCAGCTGCTAGCTCCGGTGGGGTTTTTCCAAGCATCTTCTTTATTTCTTCAACTATTAGGTTTACTGAATCCATTAGCGCTTCTCGTATTTCTACAGAATCTACTTCGAAGCGGCGAGGAAGCCCCGTGATGGCATCTGTACCTTTTATCTCGGTTTTTTCTATTGTTCTTTCTGGACTGGCGTTTCCAATTTCAATTTTAAGCCTCTCAGCGGTTTGCTCACCTATTATCAGGTTATGGATACTTCGAATATGTTTAGCGATAGCTTCGTCGAATTCATCGCCACCAACTCTAATAGCATTCGTTACTACCATGCCTTTCAATGAGATTACTGAGATTTCAGTAGTGCCACCACCTATATCGCAAATCATATGGCCAGCGGGCTCTGTTATAGGAATGCCTGCGCCTATTGCTGCAGCAAGCGATTCTGCTATTACTTTCACCATTCTAGCACCAGCTTTGTAAGTAGAGTCTATGACAGCGTTTTCCTCTACCTTTGTGATGCATGTTGGAACACCAATTACTATCCTTGGTTTGAAAAAGAGATTCTTAGGAAATACTCTTTGAATAAAATACTTGATCATCTTCTCAGTCATATCAGGATCGGCAATTACACCATCCCGTAGCGGCCGCTTTGCAATGATATCGGTCGGCGTTCTCGAAAGCATGCTTTTGGCCTCAGTTCCAACTGCTACAATACGGTTTGTTCCCCTCTCCACTGCTACTACAGATGGCTCGTCGAGCACAATTCCTTTGCCATTCACATAGATCAATGTATTGCATGTCCCGAGATCGATGCCAATATCAGGGCTGAACATGTCAAGGATACCCACTGCTTTTCTCCTCTTCCTATAATTTTTCAGCCAATCGTTTTCTTGCATCCGCATGATTGGGGTCGATTTGTACGACCTTTCTAAAAGCTGCTCTGGCACCAAGCTGATCGTTCAACTTTGCATATATAAGGCCAAGACCATACCATGCGTCCACATTGACCGGATCTTCCTTTAGTACTTTCTGATATCTATCCAGTGCGGATTGCATATCGCCAGAATCGAAGTTGTCCTGAGCCAGCAATAATGCTGCTTTGAGTCTTATCTTTGCATCAGATGCCGAACTCTCTAGGCGCAAGAGCAAGTCCCTTGCCTTCTCTTTCTGGTCTGTATTCATGTAACTTATTGCAGCTGACAATAAGAGGGCGTCAGATGTGCTATTCTCAAGCGCTAGTTCAAACCAAGAAACAGCTCGATTATAGTCTTTTCTGCCTGCATATACGATGGCTAAGTATTGTGGAATGTCTTTCTCTTTGCTTCCGGTTTCTTTTGCAAGCAGAAAATAGCGCTCGGCAAGATCGAACCATGGTTCACCTTTCTGATAATAAGCCTTTGCAAGTATATAATAGACTTGTCCCTTCATCCTTGAAGGCAGCCCCACGGCAAGGGCTTTTCTAAGAGCAATAACCGCTTTCTCCAACTCTTGTTGTCGAGTCTCCTCTTCCTGAGCGTTGAGAGCGGAATAATAATATGCTATACCGCAAATACTAAGGTAATATTCGTCGAAGGGATAGCTTTCTATAGCCTTCTGTGCTTCAGATAAAGTCTTTTCAATATTATCTCCAGAATTCCAGGTTTTTGCCAAAGCTGATCGAGATATGCTATTTTTTGTATCTTTGCCGCTAATTGCAAAATAAAAACCCAGGAAGACACCTATGCCAATCAGTACTATTGCTATGAAAAGCCAAGGATTTTTTTTTCTTGTTCGAGGAGCTTTTCCTCTAAAAAATCTATCGAACATCGAAAAATAATATACCAAAAAAAGGCGGGCCTGTAAGCCGGGTTCTGTATGCCTTGAGCGAATTTCACACTCTCAGTATGGTTGCCATCTCTCTTGATGTATCATTGCTGGTACATTCTAGCGGTCTACCCGCGATTCTGCCGCCTATAGCGACTTGGATGGGTTATCCATCGCTGTTTGACCTTGCTCGCGATGAGGTTTGCCATGCCATCCCTGTCACCAGGAATGCGGTGAGCTCTTACCTCGCCTTTTCACCCTTACTGCCTATGAGCGCAGCGGTATATTTTCTGTGGCACTTTCTGTACAAGAGAAAGCCTTAAGCCCCGAATATTCGGCACTGAAGGCCTTTCCTGCCCCGGACGTTATCCGGCATCGAACCCTTCCGAGCCCGGACTTTCCTCAGGTAATGCCTGCGGCAACCTGGCCCGCCTAAAATATAATCATTCTTCCATATTATCGATAAGAAAATCATTGTCAATAAGCGGTTCACTTTGATTTTTCCTTTTTCTAGAAGATCCTTTTTTTAATGAATTTGAGGTGTCTTCGGATTCATCCTCCGACTCAGTATCTTCTGTCTCTTCGCTATCTTCGTCTCCTAAGTCCACAAGTGAACCAGTGAGTATCTCTTCGATCGATCCTTCAATCTCTGTCTCTTCATAGTAAAGAATTCGGGAACAATATGGGCAAAAAACTATCTTATCAGCTTGGCGGACTTCATTCACGAAATTTGCAGGCAAAATCATATGGCAACCGGTACATACGACACCATGGATCGGTACAATGCCCATGCCTGATTTGCTTCGTATAATGCGTTCGAATTTGAACTTCAAATCATCTTCGAGTTCTTGAGTCAGGCCATTTTCCTCTGTCCTAAGTTGTTCGATTTGTTCGATAATCTTCTTGCTATTTTGCTCTATTTCTGTTCGTTTTTGCTCGATTTCGGATTCAAGAGCGGAAACAGAGAGCTCTATACGATGCAACTTATCATCGATCTCGGCAAAACGACGCTCTTCTTCTTGGATTCGGTGTCGAAGATCCTGTTCTTTTTCTGAAGCTTCACGAATTTCTTTGTTTACAGCATCATATTCGCGCTGAGTCTGGATGCCGTCCATCTGTCTTTCAGCTTTTTCGCGCTTCATTTCTGCTTCAGCAAGTGCCTGACGAAGCTGCTTGAGGTTTGTTTCTGTCGTTGTAAATTGTTCCTTTACATCAACCAAAGATTTTTTCTCTCTCGAAAGCATCTGATTCTGTATCTCAATGGTTTTAGGCATAGCCTCTAGCTGCTTTTCTAATTCTACACGATCGCTGAGCAGCTCTTGATATTTCCTGAGAGTCTCAAATAAGTCATCCATTCTCATGGGCATGGGTCACCTCTATCAATGATCTATATAGTCACGAAGCTTCTGACTTCGTTTGAATTGTCGCAATTTCTTGAGAGCTTTTGCCTCGATCTGCCGAATGCGCTCACGAGTGACATTAAAATACAAGCCAACCTCTTCCAATGTCAATGAATACCCCTCATCGAGTCCAAAACGCATTCTCAATACTTCTTGTTCACGTTTGGGGAGTGTGGAGAGAACCATTCGCAGTTGCTCCTGAAGCAGGTTGTAATTGGTTTGGACAGCTGGATTCTCTACTTCTTTATCTTCGATAAAATCCTGCAAAAGCGAATCTTCGTCTTCTCCGATGGGTGTGTCGAGCGAAACAGGTTCGCGAGCTACGTTTTTTACCGCTTTTACTCTCTCTATCTCCCAACCAAGTTGCGCCGCGATCTCCTCATCTGTAGGCTCACGGCCAAGCTTTTGCATAAGCTGTCTGGATTCTCTAACAACCTTGTTTATCTGCTCAATCATATGGACAGGGACTCTTATAGTCCTGGCTTGATCAGAAATCGATCGTGTAATTGCTTGACGTATCCACCAGGTTGCATAAGTGGAAAACTTATAGCCCTTGCGATATTCAAATTTTTCAACAGCCTTTATAAGACCAATATTGCCTTCCTGAACCAGATCGAAGAACTGCATGCCGCGATTTGTGTATTTTTTCGCTATCGAGACAACAAGTCTTAGGTTTGCCTTGATAAGCCTATCCTTTGCACTCTTCATCATTTTTCGACCACGATTCACTTCTCGAGCCATAGAAATGATCTTGTCAATAGGAGTCTCGAAATTATTCTCGATATCCTGCAGCTTTTTCTCATTCACTTGGAGCTGTCGAATTTTGTCTTTGATCTCTTCCGCACTAAGGCCAAGGCGCTGTTCAATTTCCTCGCGCTTTTCTTTTATGGTTAGATTTCTTCCAAGAGCCCTTAGGTCTTTGGATGATGAAATCTGAAGGATCCCCTGTATTCTATCTTGCTCTTTTCTATAGCGGATGATCTTTTTTGCAGCGACGATAAATTTCTCTGAAAAGACTGTTATTTCCTCGGGATGAATATCAGTCTCGTTTACAATTGGTAACAGTTGTTCCCTGATCTCTTTTAATTGTAGATCTTCAAAGATATTTCCGCCTTTTGCGATTATGCTCTTTTTGAGCTCAATATAAGCCTTAAGATCTGCAGCACTTATATCGATGAGGTCTTTGTAGAATTGGTTTAGCCTTCTCCGTTCTGCAATTTTCTCTGTATTTTCTTTTTTTTGCAAAGAGATATCTTTTGGTTCTTTTCGAGTCGCTTTAACTACTATTTGATGGAACTCTGGAATGAGCATTCCGGATTTTCGTAGTGTGTTCTTGATGATATTCTCGCCTTGCTCCATCATTCTAGATAGCTCGACTTCCTGCTCAGCTGTTAGAAGGTTCTCTCTTCCAATATCTCTCAGATAAAGCCTAACTGGATCATCGCTCGATATCTCCTTGTCATTTGAGACCATTTTGCTTTTTGAAGGAATCGAAGTTTGTTTGGGAAGAGATTCTTCAATCTGAACTTCTTCTTCTATTTTTACATTGTTGTTCACAAGAAGGTTGATGATAGATTCCATTTTTTCCGAATTGAGTATTTGTTCAGGCAACAAATCAGAAAGCTCATCAAAACTTATGGTCTTTTTTTCTTTTGCATATTCAAGCAGCTTTGCAATTGCGGGATCGAGCTCTATATCATTCATTAATATCTCCTCCCGTTGCTTTGAGTTCTCCATCTATATTAATTATTTCTTCGAGGATCAGCTTTTCTTGCAGCGGATCTGCATCTACTGATAGCGATTGAAGCTGTGCTACAAGACTTCTACGCTTTCTCTCTAAGGAAGCCTTCTTTTTCTGCTCAAGTCCGTCCTTTATGATTTTTTCTAGTCCACCCTGCAGTTCGCCAGATGTATCAACCTCTCTAACAAAGCGGGCAGCAGCCTCATCAGTACAACGAGATAGAATCCCTTCTATGTCCAAGATTCCTTCCTTCTGTGCTTCTTGAAGGGCCGAAAATAGATCTTTTGCCCTTGGATCGTCGAAATACTCTATATCCAGGTTCTCATCTATGAACTGGAATGGATTTTCCGATAAAATGATGGCTGCCATAAATAGAAGGTCGGAAGTCCTGGCTGAATTCGAGCTGCCATATGGTACATTGTTAGAAAGGCTGTAAGAATTTCTCACTCGGCGCATACCAGATACTTTCGCTTTTGCATAATCCATTGCAACCGCATGAGTGCTAACTCCAATATTTCTTCCTACTTCCTTGATGTATTCTTGTCGCTTAACATCTGAATCGAGAGCATCAAGGAAGGGGAACAGAAAAGAGACAGCTTTCGCCTTTCCCTCCATTGTCGATATATCAAAAAGCTGGTTGGCGCGTGTTAGCAGAAAATATCCAGCGTTTATAGTATTTTTTGCCATTCTCGTCAACTCCCCTGCTCCCTTCTTTTCCAGTATCTCTGAAGCATCTTTGCCCTCTTCTAGAAGAAGAACTCGAGTTTCTAGGCCAGCCGCCGTAGCTATCGAACAAGCTCGCTCAGCAGCACGCAATCCCGCTTCGTCGGTATCAAAGCATAGTATTATATTCGATGATCTTCGGCGAATAAGAATGGCCTGTTGACTAGTGAATGCTGTTCCCAGAGGCGCAACTGCATTTATCAGTCCAGCAGCATGAAATGAAAGTGCATCCATATATCCTTCGCATACAATTGCAGTATCGGTGCTCTTTATAGAATCAATCGCCTGTGAGAAAGCAAATAGAGTCTCTTGTTTTCTAAACACTGCTGTCTCAGGGCTGTTTATATACTTTGGACCATCTTCGGTCATGGCTCTGCCACCAAAAGCGATTATTCTACCCTTGGCATCTCCAATGGGAAACATTATTCGATCAGCAAAGAGAGGATAAGCCAGATCTTTCTTAGAAAAAAAACCACTGTGTTTCAAAAAATCATCCGAATAACCCTTTGCTTTGAGAAATGAATAAAGCCATTGTCTATTTGCAGGAGCATAACCTATTCTGAATTTTTCAATTAATTCATTAGATAGACCTCTTTTATGAAGGATCTCCAAAGCTGCACGACCATAATCATGGTTCATCAAAAACCAATGGAAAGTCTTGGATAGCCTTTCGTTTAGCTCAAGAAGAGCCTGACGTTCCTTTTCGGTTTCTCCTAGTTCTTCAGACTCTTCGAAATGAATCTGGACACCACATCGCTGTGCTAATTCTTGCATTGCCTCCGTATAGCTCAATCTATCGATATCCATCATAAATTGAATAATTGAGCCACCCTTATGACACCCAAAGCAATAGAATAAGCCGGTGTCAGGACTTACAGAAAAGGACGGTGTCTTTTCCGAATGAAAAGGGCAAAGCCCCCAAAAAGAAGCACCTTTTTTCTGAAGGCGGACATGCTCCTGATATACTGATAAGAAATCAGTCTTATCGAGGATTTCCTGCCTAATCTGTGGTGATATTCTCGCCATTATTTTCTATTGCCTCTTGGGAATAATTTCTACATAATTATGTTCTTCCAAGGTATGGGAAAAGCGATGTTTCCCAGTATTAACATCATCTAATCTAAAATACAAATAATCTGTCTGAGGGGGAAATAATGCTGCTCTTAAGCTGATTTCTCCTGGATTCGAGATTGGCCCAGGAGGCAGCCCTCGGTTTATATAAGTATTGTACGGATCCTGGATTTTTAGGTCTCCATAATGCACAACTGAGGGCTCTTCTTTCCCTAGATGTTCTGTCAATACATATACTACAGTTGCACAAGATTGAAGAGGCATATTCTTCTGAAGTCGGTTAAAAAATACTGAGGCAATGAGGGGTGCATCTTCTGGCAATCGATATTCTCTCTCTATAATGGAGGCTAGTATCACCCTTTGATGAAGAGACTGAGGATTTAAAAGCTTTGTTTTGTGCCCTTCAATTCTTTCTATTGCATCATTAAAACCAGTAACCATTTGCGAGACAATGTCTCGAGAATCAGCCTGGGGATCAAAAAAATATGTATCCGGGAAAAGAT
The DNA here is from genome assembly GCA_022704665.1 of Spirochaetota bacterium. GTDB lineage: Bacteria > Spirochaetota > Spirochaetia > Treponematales > Rectinemataceae > Rectinema. Next base: position 14,975 of record JAKJFY010000027.1, read on the forward strand.
AACCTTCGCAGTTTGAAGCTGGAATGCCTAATGATTTAGCAAGCTCTGTATCATTGACCGCTTCCAAAAAAGCTTCTGCATTTGTGACATTGTTAGATTCCAAGATCATAGCAATTTGGCGTGCAGTCCTGCCTTCTGGAATAACAACTTTTTGAGTTATGTAATCTCCTCTTATCAATTTACTTGCTGCACCGATAGGCGACTCCAAAGGCATAAAGCGATAGGTTCCAGACTTTATGCTGCGTTCAGACCCAATGGCGCGTATATAGAGCTCAAATATTTTGGAGGAAGGTATGATATGAGAATTATGAAGCTCTTGAGCAACATCTCTGAGGCTGGATCCACTTTTTATCTTCACTTCGACACTTTTGCTTCTGAAGGGAGGAGTTATAATCAAGATTATTATCGCCAGCGATAATATCAAAAATAGAATCAAAAGATTCTGCACAATAAATCTGATATGATATGCTTTCATTGATTATCCCGTTTATTTCCTAAAGTTTTCAGAGCAGCAATTTCATCGATCGATAGAGGAGTATTCTGTCGCCTTTCAAGAAAAGCATCCAAAATCGTATTTGAGGATATCAGAGGGCCCTTTCCGATACCGGGGCATTGTTTTGCCTCCTCAATCCAACTCTGTTCATTTTCTAAGATTGTTTCCCAAAATGGATATGTCTTGCATTGAGTCGGCCTAACAGGATAAACGCTGCATCCATAATTTTCTAAAAAAATGCAGTCATAATTCTGCTTTTCTTTTAGACTTAATGTAATTCTTATACCTATATCGACAATCCTGCAGAAAGCTAATGCAAAATCCTGTATTGAAGAGCCAAAATACTCGCTTAAGGCCATAAGATCTTTCTTAGAGAGCCATACATAACCAGGTTGACCGCTGCAGCAAGCATTGCAGCGCATACATTCGAAGTAGATGCTTTTTATTGGCATTTCAGGATTCATAGTACCACCATCCTGTAAGTGGCCTGAAGAGATAATTAAAAAAAGTCTTTGTGCAAAACAAATAAAAAGGGGCTGTCCATCTCTCAGGACAACCCCTTGTGGGGAGAGAAGGATTTGAACCTTCGAAGGCTACAGCCAACAGATTTACAGTCTGCCCCCTTTGACCACTCGGGAATCTCCCCATTGATGGACTATATGTCCCTCGAGCCATCTCCCGGAATCGAACCGGGGACCTCGAGATTACAAGTCACGCGCTCTTCCAACTGAGCTAAGATGGCGTGCACAACGGACCGCACTATATACGAAAGATGATGATTTGGTCAAGGCCTTTATAGATCTTAAGAATAGCAGGGGAATAGCTGAATCCAACTCTTAGAAAACGAATTTCCCATTAAGAGATGGCTCGTGAAATGCCCGGGGATGAACTTCTACTAAGCTTATGGCAATAAGGCCCTGAGAAATTATATGATGATCCGATATAGCATCAGGCGTTCGCTCTTCCCCGCCTTCAGTGAGAAAACAATAAGTATATCCATCTGATCCGTCAAAGCACTTAAGGTTGTCAATGTACTTATTCTTTCCTGGAACAGTCCATACTGCCTTTAGATCTCTAGATTTTGTAGAAGGACCATTTATATTGATGAATGAATCAGGCTTCCATAAGCCCATAAGCTCTTCTAGATTAGCTGATAGGAAAGATGTTAGTCCTTCATATTCTAGATTATCGCAATAGGCTGCACATGATACAGCAATTGCTGGGATTCCTTGCAATGCAGCCTGACGCGCTGCACCGCAGGTTCCAGAATAGATAATATCTGTGCCAAGATTTGGTCCTCTATTTATCCCTGATATAACTAGATCGGGTTTTTCATGGAGAATAGCAAGTCCTGCAATTATAATGCAATCTACTGGTGTTCCAGAGCAGCTATAGCGAAAATCTCCAAGTCTGCGCAACTTAGCTGGCTTTTTCAATGTCATGGCATGACTCACACCAGACCGCTCATGTTCAGGCGCGACTACCAATACTTGGTGCAAGCTTTTCCCATTGGCATCTTTCATTGCAGTAATTGTATCGATGAGAGCAAATATGCCATCTGATTGTATGCCATCATCATTTGTCAATAAGATTCTCATGTAATCTCCGTTTTAGAATAAGATTAGTAGCTTAGAATCAATGCTCTAGAACTCTAAGGCCTGCGCCTGTCGAGACTTCGTGGATTATGGGTTTGAAACCGAATATTCTCTCATAGTCTTCCAGCTTATTGCGATAGACTTGCTTTTTTTCATTTTTAAGGATTGTAAGCGTGCTCCCACCAAACCCTTGGCCAACGAGTCTAGAACATAGAACATCGTCTAACTCAAGCGCTCTCTTGGTAAGCCAGTCTATCTCCGGACAGGAAATTTCGTAAAGGCTTCTTAAAGAAGCATGTGATTTGTTTACGATTCGACCAAAGCCTACATAGTCCTGACGTGAGAGATTCTCTTCCGCTTCAATTACTCTTCTTACTTCTTCGAGCACATGAAGACATCGTCGGCGCTTACGTTCAGGCACTATTCCTAGCAATTCATCGAGTTCTTGTGGTGCTATATCGCGGATAGAACGGTTATGATACGGAACAAGAACCGAAATACATGCTTTGCAATCTGCGATTCGCTGTTCCAGCTCCGCATCCACCGAAGATCGCGGCACTTTGGAATCAGTTAGAAGCATTTCCCAAGGCTCAGGCAAAAATTGCACTCCGTGGCGCTTTTTCCCATGCAAGTCTATGATAGAAAAACTTCTGCCTGCGGGCGCAGTGATTGCAAGGTAATTTGTTATAGGTAATTCTTTCTCAAAGAACAAGCTCTGAGCTTTCCAGGCATGAAAGGCCAATTCTTCTAGTTTGAGGTCCAGATCATATAGGGTTTTAAAAGCAAGTGCTGTTGCCATGTTTATCGCGCTACTGATACCTAGACCCAGTCCTAGCGGCACATTGCTCTGAATGGTTACATTGAGACCATGGGGATCAAGGTTAAATACGCGCCAAAAATAGTCACACACACTTTTTACATGATTAGCCCAGCGATCTTCTCTTTTGTACTTGAATGTGGCAACGTTTGCGCGCTTACGTTCGTTAAAATCAGCCGCATAAAAACGCAGCGAATTGTCTTTTCTGAAAGATATAGCGACTCGGACTTCAAAGGAAAGAGAAGCTGAAAGCACAAGACCATCAGCAAAATCAGTATGCTCTCCTAGGATTTTCACTATTGTTGGCGCAGCTGATGTGCAGTCTGGAGCTGTATCATACTCTTCTTCATGTATTATAAAAATATCTTTCATTGTGATTATTGTATCCTATTTATGCTGTATTTTCAACTAAATTTTCTAACTTCCTCTAGAAGATGCTTTATTGCCTCCAGCTTTTTTCTTATTTCTTTTGCCTCTTCCATGTATTTTCGTCTTTCCGTAATCTTTGCTTGGATTGATCTGTATTGCCAGGAATCAACCTTTCCTAGATATCTGCTGCAGACTTTATTGCCCTCCCTCCATTGTAGATATGCATATACCTGGTTATATCGGCGTTTTAGGACTATGCTGCCCTTAGGTCTAGAAGCGCATTCGCTCTCGATTCTTTGAAGGCGGTTTCGAAGCAGTTTTTCTTCATAGAGAAGCGCTTGAGTAACTGTTTCCATTTAGCAAAATAATAATAGGATGAGGATCTTTACGCAATCAATGTTTCCTCAAAAATTCATAATCCACATTTCTTGCATTTTGAAGGTTTAGCAATATACTTATAGATTAGAGCATTTAAATGAGTGATGAAAAACTGGCGCGCAGCCCTTTGCTGTCGGGAATTTTCTATCCATCTGAACCAGAGATGCTAATGTCCGAAATGAACGATCTTAGTATGTACGCAAAGCCAATGCCATGTCCTGCATTTGCCATCATTGCTCCCCATGGAAGCTTTCTATATAGCGGAAAAGTCAGCATGGAATCGTGGGGCGCAATTCTAGGTACGAATCCTTCTATTGTTGCGATTATTGGGCCTTCTCATCTGCCTTATGAAGAAGGTGTTTTTCTGCCTGAATCTACCAAATTCGATATTCCAGGAACTTCCTTGAATATCGATTTGAACCTTAGAAATTATCTTCTTACCAAAGTATCGATGTTGAAGAAAAATGATTTGCCACATTTGGAAGAGCATTCGATAGAGCTTCAATTACCATTTGCATCTTATTTTTTCCCAGAGGTCCCAATATTGCCTTGTATCATATCGGGTAAGAATTCTTCGACTATTGAAACTGCCACAAGATTGTTTGAAGAAATAAGCAATTATATTGGGAATCAGGTGGTCTTTGTACTATCTTCAAACCTTGCAGTAAGCGATTCCCCAGAAGAATGTGACTCGCTTTCTAGAGAATTCATCGATTCTCTTTCTAGACCTATTGCTGAATTTCATGTTGAAGCAAAATCTTGCTGTAATTCGTTTTGTGGAGAAGCAGTTATTCGAGCTTTCAGGGTTGCATTTCCAAAAGCAATGGCAGAATTGCTGGATTATGATAATTCTTCTAAACATAGAGAATACTGTGATGAGCTAGTTGTAGGCTATGGAGCAATAGGTTTTAAGAGGTGAATTATGGAATTTGCAATATCTCTAGAGGATCAAAAGAAACTACTGAATTATGCACGCCTCACAATTCAGGCTTCGCTAAAAGGCGAAAAAGAGGTCGAGCCTCCCCGCCTATCTAAATCTCTAAAATGTGGGGCTTTTGTCACATTGAGAAAAAATGGATCGCTTAGAGGTTGTATCGGCAGAATCCAAGGCAATGTTGATTTAACCAGAACTATAAAACAAATGGCGCTTGCTGCTGCATTCGAAGACCCGCGTTTTCCGCCCTTGCAAAAAGAAGAATTACCCTTGATCGAGATTGAAATCACCCTACTCTCTCCCTTATACCCAATCTCTCCAGAGGAAATTGTGATAGGAAAACACGGTCTTCTCATCTCTGCTCATGGAAGATCGGGAATATTGCTTCCGCAAGTTCCAATAGAATTTGGATGGGATAAAGAGACTTTCCTAGAGCAGATTTGCTGGAAAGCAGGCCTTCCTTCCGATATGTGGAAATCTCCTCTTTCGCAACTTTATGGATTTGAGGGTTTTGTGTTTTCTGAATCGGAGCTTAAAGAAGTATCTTCTTCGGATGCCTGACTTTTATGTAACTTTTTAATTTTTGACTTTTCTATAGTCTTATCAGATAGTCCAATTGTTTTTTTATTCAAAGTTTTTTTAATCTTTTTATGCCAAAAGTTGCGCATTTTTTCTGCTGTTCTGAAAGCAGAATAGAGAGCAGGCCTAAGACTAATGTCATAAGCTCCATAGCGATGTATTATATTTCCTCCAAATCCTGTTTTGAAGAGATATAGTCCAGCCATAGGATGAGAATCATCTTTATCATCAGGCGGTATGCCAAAGAAATCATATTTCTTTGCCCCAGATCTTTTTGCATCGAGAATGGCTTGCCATTGTAACGCATAGGTTGGCATTAAATTGCGTTTCTTACTCGAAGATGCCCCATAGAGATAGGTCGAGGTATTTCCGAAATGCAAAACAATAATGCTTGCAAGAACCTCCTCTTCATGCCGCGCAACATATAAAGACAGACGGGGCGTTATCGTAGTTATAGAATTTGCTTTAGCTGCTTCTGCGATTTCGAAGCTTGTTTCGAATAGAGCCTTATAGTAGCTCTCTGGATGAATAGCTATTCTATCTCGCCTAGCTGTTTCTTTATATAGAGACATAAATAATGGCAGACTAGAAAAACCTTCATCTTCTACGGAGATGGCTTTTTTTTGCGATAGTCTTATATTATAACGCCATTTAGGCTTCATTCTAGCAAGAATTTGTCGTTCTTCACCCTGTAAGTCTAAGATAACTGTGTCTGGCACCTGAACATCGGTGCCTTTAAATAAGCCAGGAATACGAAATCCTAGAGTGTCCTCTATATTAAGCTCTTCTTCTTTATTTTTTGCTAACGCTCTATCTCGTTCCCATGGCAAATCAAAACGTATGAAAACAGCAGTACTGCCAAAAGATTCACCCAGAGCTCGCCCAAGTGCCGCTAGCGCATTCCATCGCCCTGGGATAGAACTCAATTCTCCTACTCCAAAAGGAACATAGAGAAAAGAAAAAAGTTTTGCAAATTTCCTTCTTAAAACAAGGATCCTACCACTCAAATCCTTATCATAGAAAGAATATGTACATGAATAAGCTTGCCATCCGGTGCGAGCCTTGAAAAGTCCCCAAAACTTGGATTGTAAGAAGCCCTGCTCACAGCATTCAGGCATACAATCCATTGCTGATAGAATTGGGTTTATTTCTATTTTCGGTAGAACATCCATAGCACTACGCACTAAAACCTCAGGCATTGGTTCTCTACTCAGCCAATTTTTCCATCCATAACTTTTTCGAGCCTTATGGGCTCACCATGAGCCATAAGGCGCTGATCTCCTGCCCAAGCATGCCCATCTTTTGCATACAATGGGATTGTCAAAAATGTTTCGATATCGATACTTTCCTTTGATATCGTCTCTTTTAGATTTCCCATACTGCTTTCTTCTAGTAATACTCTTTCGCCAGGCTTTGCATTTGGAGCTGTCAATACTTCGACGATTTCATTTCCCTCAGGGCTTTTGGTCGATGCTGCGAGAAGCATGCCTGCACTTTCAATTCCACGCAATTTTGCTGGCTTTAAGTTGTTAACAAGGACAATATTTTTGCCAAGGAGCTCATCTTCTCTATAGAAGGGCACCAGTCCTGAGACTATTACCCTTTCCGAGCCACTGCCATCGTCTAGTGTCTCGATATATAGTTTGTCGGCATGGGGATGTCGCTCGATCTTTATAATCCGAGCAACCCGTAAGTCTATTATCTGATCAAATCGATTATTCTGGTTTTTTTCTATAGAAAGCGAAAGCTCTCCCTCTTTTTTGCGATTCTGTTCTTCTTTTTCTTCTCTTTCTTTTTGGGATCCTGAATATTGTACACGAAGGGAAGCTATCAGCTCATCTTCGAGTTTATTAAAAAGAACCTCATGTTCTTTTATTCTTTGAAACTTTCCTTTTAAACCAAGATCAGCCCAACCAAGTTCCCCTTGTCCTATTTCTATTCCCAAAAAAGATGCGAGTCTTTCAGCTGTCCTTGGCATATAAGGATGGGTCATTATTGCTAGATCTTTCAGCACATAGCATAAGTCACGCATAAGCGAACTTGCCTTTTGAGGATTGTCTATTCTAGCTTTCCAAGGTTCTTCATACTGAAAACGCTTATTTGCCAAATCTGCTATGGAAAAGATAGTTCTAAACGCATCTCGGAGATCAGCCCGCTCCAAAAGTTTTGAAGTCTCTTGTTCGCGATCATTAACTTCCTTCCAGAAAGCCATATCCGGCGTTCCCTCGGGGATAATTCCATTGTAATATCGCGAAATAAATGTAAGCGTTCTATTTACAAGATTTCCGAGATTTCCTATAAGCTCTCCATTTACCTTTTCCTGGAAATCAGCCCATGTGAATGTATAATCTGAGGTTTCAGGTCTATTCCAAAATATATAGAAGCGCCATATATCTGCAGGAATTCCAGTATTCATAGCATCATTTCCGAAAACGCCAATACCTTTGGATTTGGAAAATTTACCAGCTTCATAATTGAGATATTCTGTACTGGACATATGATGAAGCATAGTCCACTTCTTTCCAGTGCCCAAAAGGCTAGAAGGGAAAATGACAGTATGGAATGGAATATTATCTTTACCAATGAACTGAAAAAGCTCTACTTCATCGGGCTTCTGCCACCAACTCTTCCAGTCGAACCCCCTTTCCTTTGCTAATTTTACTGTCATTGAAATATAGCCGATAGGCGCATCAAACCAGACATAGAAGACCTTATCTTTGAATCCCTCTTTTGGCACAGGAATTCCCCACTTTAGATCCCTAGTAATAGCGCGTGGATGGAGCCCATCGCGTATCCATGCCTGCGTCATCTGGATCGCATTATTTGCCCAAAAACCTCTTACACTTGCGTCTTTCATCCAGGCTTCCAACTTAGGGAGTATTGCAGGAAGATCCAGATATAGATGTTTGGTTGAGCGTGGTCTTGGAGTACCTCCGCAACTTATGCACTTAGGATTCAAAAGCTCCATTGGGTCGAGCAATTTCCCGCACATTTCACATTGGTCACCACGGGCTCCTTCATAACCACAATGGGGACAGATTCCTCTTACATACCGATCAGCAAGAAAACGTCCACAAGTATCACAATAGAGTTGGTCTATGGATTGGCTTGAAATATAGCCGTTGTTGTCTAGATCAAAAAATATGGATTGTGTGATCTCTGTGTGCTCTGGCGTCGATGTTCTACCAAAAGTATCAAAAGATATTTCAAACCATTCATAGATATCGCGATGAATTGCATAAAACCTATCGCAGAGCTCACGCGGACTTACTTTTTCCTCGAGAGCTTTTGTCTCGGTCGCAGTGCCATATTCATCGGTTCCACAGACATAGAGAGTCTCGTATCCACGAAGTCTACAGAATCTAGCAAATACATCTGCGGATAATACCTGAATCAGATTGCCAAGATGAGGAACATTGTTAACATAGGGAAGAGCCGAGGTAATGAGTCTTCTTTTCATGGCTTGGACAATATCCCCGTAGAAAGGGGCTGTCAAGGACAAGCTCAAGTGATAATATTATATAAAATGGTTGTATCAATGTTGCGATTGGTTCTCAGATTGAATGAAACATCTACAATTAAGGATAAAAGAAGAGTGGTTTCAGGAATAAAGGATAGACTTCAGCACAGATACAGACTTTCATGCGCTGAAATCGACTTGCTTGATTCGCTTGCCTTCGCAGAAATAGGAGCTGCACTTGTATCTAATTCTGCACAATACGGAGAAAAAGTGCTGAGAGATGCAGTAACGTTCATAGAGGACCATTATCCAGTTGAGCTCTATGAAGTGCAAATGCATTATGAGATATACGGATGAGAGGGCTAAACTAATGAGAAGTCTCGGGAAAATATTCCTAAGCTTGGCTTTTATAATCTCTCTGCCTTTTTGTTTCATCTCTTGCATAGGGATTGAAGCTTCAGCCAAGATCGACTCTAAAGGTGCGGGAACATTCTCCGTAGAGTATCAAATTGCCAAAGACTTTGTTGATTTTGGATTAGAAGAATCTACTCCTTCCCTACCCTTTGCCCTATCTCGCGAAGATATCGAGCGAGGATTACATGGCATAGAAGGTATTTCTTTAAAATCGTACTCAAAAACAAAGAACGCTAACAATATGATCGTTTCTTTTTCTTTAGATTTTGCTTCTCCTGAAAACCTGGTAAAATACCTCGATCCTACTGGCAGCTTTACCAGATTCAACAAAGAAAATGGTATCTATTCTTTGAAGTTATCTTTTGGAGATGATATTCCGCCTCTTGATCCAGACATGAAGAAGTATATTTCTGAACAGTTCGCATCTTATCGATTTATCCTGACTATTGAGACTGCTAAATCTCCTCCAGAAGTCTTTATTCAAGATGGTAGTTTTATTAGTAAAACAACTTCTAGGGAAAAGACAATCCTAAAATGCGCAATGGCAGATCTTCTCACTGTGAGCACTTCTCCCCAAATCGATATATTTTGGAGATGATGATAGATATAATGGTATAGAGTAATGTCTTATATCATTTAGATAATATAATAAGATAATTAATAACGTTATTTATACATATCTTGACTAATTCAGCTGTTTCGATTAGTTTTCCACCGCAGCGAATTATTTATTCGTCAGCTTTTTTCTATCTATTGGAGGAGAAACCTCATGCCAAGAAAAAAATTCGTG
>JAKJFY010000277.1:0-405 GCA_022704665.1 Spirochaetota bacterium
GGAATTATCGGAGAAGAGCCTGTTGCAATGATGATTTTCTGGCCTCTGATCATGAAGGCAGAATTTGAGGATTGGGAATCTGGAGATTGATAATCTGAGGATTGAGAAGTCTGTGCTTGATATAAAGAGGGTTGAAGCGCATCGCTTTCTGCGTTAACCGGAAAGACGATAACAGAATGACCATCTGTCAACTTTCCAACTCCACGGATGATCTCTACGCCGGCTTTCTTGAGGGTCAATTCCAAGGATCTTCGCAGTCTCTTCGAGACTTCTTCTTTCCAGGCCATGACCTGCCGCCAGTTTATATGTACACCTTCGGTTTCTATACCAAATGAAGAAGCGTCTCTCAAATGAGCATATAGTTTGGCGCTATTGAGGAGAGTCTTGGTGGGAATACAACCTATA
>JAKJFY010000277.1:436-728 GCA_022704665.1 Spirochaetota bacterium
GCGACTTTGAGTTTTTTTGCCGCAAGGCGTTCCGCAGCAAGATAGCCCCCGGGGCCCGATCCGAGGATGATCACATCATAATCGGTCATACATTTTCTCCATAGAAGTCATGCATATATTAAAAGCTATATTCGAAGCGACATACAAAACTATATTCAAAGCGATATTCAAAGAGAAAAGGGCATAATATCGATGTCTGCAATGATCTCGGAAAGCCGTCTTAGAAAACGCGCGGCATAAGCCCCATCTATTACCTGATGATCTACGGTGAGTGAAAGGCCTATTCTCATTC
>JAKJFY010000278.1:0-726 GCA_022704665.1 Spirochaetota bacterium
AACATAGCCCATAAGCCTATCGATCTAGCCCGTCCTGAGCAAAACGAAGGCAATGCCGGATATTTACCCGAAGAGCGCGCTTGGATGGACAAATTCACCTCCATAGGCTACATTGATACATTCCGATTGTTCTGCAAGGAGCCGGGTAGATATACATGGTGGAGCTATCGCTCCCCAAAGGCCAGAGAAAAGAATATCGGGTGGCGCTTAGACTACCACTGCGTCGATGAGGAGTTTTCGCCGGCTCTGCTTGCAGCCGATATACACGCCGAAGTAATGGGATCCGATCATTGTCCTGTGTCGCTTTTTCTCGATCTGTGATAGTATCGAATTGCTTTGAAAAAATTGACCGGCTCGAAGTCGGCTCCTTGTTTTTGGTTCATCTGGAGGATTTGGCATGCGTGTTCGCTATAATGCGCCGGTTACTCTTACATTTACATTGTGTGCGGCTATCGTGCTCATACTAAGCCAGACTATTATGCCTGCAATAATCCCTAATCTATTTTCAACACCGACGCCCTTTAGAACCAATGTATTCATGGATTATGTCAAACTCTTCACTCATGTGCTTGGGCATGCAAACATTCAGCACTTTATTAGCAACTTCACGATGATCCTGCTTCTGGGACCTATTCTTGAGAGCACATATGGTTCGGGTTTTTTGCTCATAAGCATACTCATCACGGCGCTTGTCACAGGGCTTTCGAATGCCTTTCTTTTCCCGAA
>JAKJFY010000279.1:0-725 GCA_022704665.1 Spirochaetota bacterium
GTTTAGATACGAGCGAGAAGGAGAGATAAGCCAGAATCCCTTATTGCGGCCCGGGGATGTGGTGACGGTAAAGAGGGCGGAGCGTGTAGTGACGTTAGAGGGGGAGGTACGGCGTCCTGGTACGTATCAGTTATTGGAGGGAGAGGGTATAAGGGAGCTTATAAGCTACTATGGGGATGGTTTAGGGGTAAGTGCTAAGAGCGACATGGTAGTGTTAACGAGGAAGGCGAGTGAAGCTAAGCCAGAGAGTGAGAGTATGGTATTTGATCTAGCGAGTGAAGAGCTTCCGGCGCTTTTGGATGGGGACAGTATAAGGGTAGCGAGTAGGGAAGAGTATTTGCCTATAGTGTACATAGAGGGGGCACTAAAGAGCGAGGAGGAGATAGCGGCTCTAGCGGCAGGGACGAAGGCGCAAGGGGTAGGGACAGAGGAAGCTCTTAAGCAAGCGTACAGGATAGTGCGGGTGGTGTATAGGGAAGGGGAGCTATTATCGCAGGTAGTGAGGCCATTGAAGGATAGGTTTTCTGATCAAGGGGATTTAGGGCATGCGTATATAGTGAGGGGTAGTGAGCGGATAGGTGTGGATCTTGAGATGCTGTTGTACCAGTACAGCAAAGAGAAGGATATCGTACTCATGGCGGGGGATCGTGTAGTGATACCCTATGGGTATGCGTCGGTATATGTGAAGGGGGAGGTGAAGGGTGCGAGTGTAGTAGAGGTGTATG
>JAKJFY010000280.1:0-725 GCA_022704665.1 Spirochaetota bacterium
GAAGATAATTTCGCATCGGAATGGCCAAGGGAAACAAGCACAGCTTCGTTTTGGAATACTGGGTATATTAGATCGATACCATCCAACTCGGGAGCCATTGCACAGATCTTAATCAGCCCTTTGGATATGTCGATAATATGCTCTGCAAGCTTGGGGTCCGGCTCTAGTATATTTTCTGGCATTATGCCGCCGCGCTTCGAATGATTTACGAAAGGACCTTCGAGATATATCCCAGGAAGCCTTGATCGGGAAATGCCGCTTGCCAGGATTGCCTTGGTAAGCTCCGAGAGAACTTTTTCCTCCCAGAGAATCGTCGGCACATAGCACCCTACCCCTTTTGTCTCGAGAAAATCCGATATATAAAAGAGATCTTCCGGCCTTGAGACCTTCTCGAACCCCCAAGATCCACAGCCATGTATGTGCATCTCCACTAAAGAAGGAAGCACAAAAGCTCCTTCTGCCTCGATTACAGGAGCATTCTCAAATGCTGGATCGATCTGACGCGCTGGATCGATCTTGTAAGCCGATTCAATCTGAGATGGAGTGGAAAAATTCGTTTTTCCAGATGATGGAGAAGAAAGTTTGAATTTTTCGGATGATTTGCGTGGCTTGGAAGGGATTATTGCTGCAATTTTACCTTCTCGAACCGCCAGCACGGCCTTTGGCAATATCGAATCCGCAAGCACAAGGTCGACGCCTTCCAGAACATAGGTGCCATTAAAATT
>JAKJFY010000281.1:0-411 GCA_022704665.1 Spirochaetota bacterium
GATAAGGGCGGCCAGGCGGGCTGCTGGCTTGCCGGTCTCTTGGGCGACGATGTCGATGAGACGCTGTAGGAGGCGGATGTTCTCCCATTCGTTTTCGCCGCCGATGTTGTAGGTGCGGCCCGAGGTGCCGTTCTGCATAATGGTCCAGACTGCTTCGTTGTGGTCTTCGACATAGAGCCAGTCGCGGATGTTCTTCCCCGTGCCGTAGACCGGGACCTTCTTCCCCTCGAGGAGGTTGGTCGCAAAGAGCGGGATCAACTTCTCGGGGAAATGGTAGGGCCCGTAATTGTTGGAGCAATTGGTCGTGAGCACCGGCAAACCGTAGGTGTGATGGTATGCACGCACGAGATGGTCGCTCGCTGCCTTGCTCGCGCTGTAGGGGCTGTTCGGCTCGTATCGATGCGTTTCGGT
>JAKJFY010000281.1:484-720 GCA_022704665.1 Spirochaetota bacterium
CGCCTTGTCCTGTCCTGAAACGTCACCCCAGTAGGCGCGTACGGTCTCAAGCAGCCGGAACGTACCGACGATATTGGTCTGAATGAAGTCTACTGGTCCATGAATCGAGCGGTCCACATGGCTCTCTGCCGCGAAGTTGACCACAGCGCGCGGCCGGTGCTGCACCAGGAGATCACGCACGCGCTCACTGTCGGCGATATCCGCTTGGACAAAGACATGGCGGGTATCACCGTGAA
>JAKJFY010000282.1:0-284 GCA_022704665.1 Spirochaetota bacterium
TGTTCTGCATGTGTGCTCTCTATGGATTGTCCTATTCGAAAAGGTTTTTCATAGTTATGCCAGCCTAAGTATACGACAAGGCGATTGAGCATATTAGCGACATTTCTGGAGAAGCAGACTGTTTCACGGCGATGGTCTGCGAGGTCCTTACGGAGCTCGCGATCTATATAGTTGGAAGCAAACAGTGGGTTATGTAGGGTACGAGGAGCTTTAGAATTGACGGTGAGATGGTGGAGAGAGAAACGGCTAATATGGCGAGTGAGTGCCCATGCATAGTCAGGTTT
>JAKJFY010000282.1:415-719 GCA_022704665.1 Spirochaetota bacterium
GTGAGATAGTAATATTATTGGGGAAGTACTGGGAGCGATCAAAGCTGACAAAGCCATCAATACAGACAGGTTCTCTGGGTGCAGCCTGTGGGCGTAAGAGGGCATGTGTGGCAAGGCTTTGGTGGCTTAATCGCTGTATGCGGTTATTGATAGTTCCCAAAGAGACCTTGAAGTGTCTGGAGAGTGCGCGCTGACTCATGCTTGAAGACACAAGACGCTCAATTTGGCGATAGTCGAGCCTTTTCTTGGCAAAGTAATCTAAACTGAATGTCTGTGAAGAGAAGGTGCGGCCGCAGGTTTTGCA
>JAKJFY010000283.1:0-715 GCA_022704665.1 Spirochaetota bacterium
CTAGGTATTCTGCCCTGGTTTTTTGCATGATGTTGATTCTTGGAGCCACATATCGAAAGGCTTATACACAGGAGGACCCTGCACGGAATCTCGTCAAAGTAAAATCAGGTCTACAGGGCAATCTGCAAATCCAGAAGCCCATCCACGCTGCAGAGCTCTTCTTTCCTGGCGATGATGAATATGACAGGGCTTTTTCAGCCGCTATACGCCAGGGCCGCCTACCTAAGACCAATGTTTTCCCCCTCTTTGGTGGTGAGCTTGGGGCTTCCTTGGAAGCCGAGATAGCGGAGCCTGAGCTTCTTTCGGGCATTGTCTTCAGGGCAAGCACGCCAACCCTATATTACGATTCGCCAGCAAAGCAGAAGGACCTCGGCACAAGCCTTCTTGAGGATCCAAGCCTCGATGTCAATGCTTTTCCGGAAATCCTGCATTTTTGGCAGACATTGCCGGATGTGCTAGCGCTTGGTTTGAATCTGTACCCTTCGTCCTCGATCGCATTCAAAATCGATATTTCGTTCAACTATAGACGCGACAAACTAGTAGGCCAGAGCTCGCCATTCCAATGGGATATTAATGATCTGCGCGAAAACCTTACATCTGCTGCGCAATTTCCGCGGAGAACCTATATAAGCTGGGTGGGCAAAGGCTATGGTGTGGCCATGGGCAGATTTCCTTCTGGTATGGGCTGGGGTATGCTGTCCGGTTCGATCTTGAA
>JAKJFY010000284.1:0-715 GCA_022704665.1 Spirochaetota bacterium
CTCTTGATCTGAAGGTAAAACAGCCCAAATCTGATAATGATACATTGCATCGCATGAATAGAGAGACAAGATTATTACTATCGTTATTAAAGCGCCTTCTATTATTGGAATTATTTTCTTCATGACCGCATTATCCTCCCAATATCCATTAATATTATGCGAGAGAATATATCTCCAGCTATTCCAGATCTGCCTTGCTCTAATCCTGGCTTACTATACTACCTGACTTTTAAAGTTCGCGCTCTAAAAATAGGCTATAATTTATTAATTTATAATGAGTAGTGAGCATCTCTTTAAGGGATATACTCATAAGTTGTGGATAGGAAAAGACACGGACGTTCATTTAGGCTATTGCAATGAAGAAAAGCAATAATGAGGAACGTTTTCGTAGTCGGATACTACCGAAGTTTACAAGCCTGGATTCCCGCGAAATTATACCTAGGAATAGATAATTCTTTCTTTTAGCATAAGATAATCTCTTGACAGCTTCTATCACTAGCTATGATATATAGCTGGTGAGGTAAGTATGCCAAGAGGTACTCAGGTCATAAATGGAGTCGAATATGTCTTCGAGACAAAAGCGAAGTGGAATGCCGAGAAAAAATATGGTACACATAGCCGGCACTATATCGGCAAGATGGTCAACGGGGTCTTTGTTCCCAATAAGCGCTATGAGCTCGAAGGGGAGCTGAATGAAACAAAGAAACTTGGGCCT
>JAKJFY010000285.1:0-709 GCA_022704665.1 Spirochaetota bacterium
TCTTCGCTTATGCATTCTGCGCAAGGCCATTGATCTGCTTTCGCATATCGGTAAAGCCCACGACAAAATAAATCTTTCGATTCTTCCTAAGGTACATCTTCCTATATTCCTTTCGGAATACAGGATACTCACCTTTTTTCTACTTGCGGAACGGTGCGCGTTTGACGGTTACGAACGAAGTGAAAAGTTGGCGCGGTTTGTGCATTGTTGTTCTTGCACAAACCATGGCAAAGGATTTATAAGGTTGAAGCTTTTGTTAGAAATCTTCTCTCTACCTAAAGTTGAATATCGTCGGAAATACAAAAACAACAATAATTGCAAATATAGCATACGCTGGTAAGAAGTATAAGATTTTTTTAGAATAAAGTGCATTGTCTTTATACTTCTTGCCAATGAATACTATATATATAAGATTCACTAGCATTATTACATTCCCCATTAATAAAGTAACTTTATTTGGCGTAGCTCCATAAGTCGTAATTCGATAGATATTTGCCGAAAGAACAACACCATCTAGAGCAATTGTAAATAGTGCTAATGCCATAGAGCATAATTTAATAAATCTGTTGCTATTATTAACACTAACGAAATTTAGCAAGCATATTACAATGACAAGCATTATATTGTATATAATAAATATATTTCTTGATTCATACGGTTTAACATCAGAGAAAAGCGATACTAACCCGAAGACAACAATAGATACAAA
>JAKJFY010000286.1:0-707 GCA_022704665.1 Spirochaetota bacterium
GGTTCTAATGTGGGGGAATTATTGATATTAAAGGATTTTCTATGATTATGGCATGGCGTTCAATGAGCTTCCCTTTGATCCGAGCATGATGGTGCATTTCAGAAAGCGGTTGTCGGGGAATATTCTGAAAGAAATAAACGCGCTGATCATCGAGCGGCGGAAAGAAGAGGAGAAGAAGGCAGATGATGGTGAGCCTACTCAAGGGATTAAAGAGATAAAAATAAAGAGGCGCTGATCGCTGACGCGATCTTTTCACCTAAGGATATGCGATTTCCGAAGGATGTAGGCTTATTAAATCAGCCACGCTATGCTGAGCCCAATGGACAGGGCTACTACAGAAGCTGAATAATGGAAGGGTCCAAATATTGGGGGCGCCCAGATCCACCTTAACTTTTTAGAAAGTGGTCTCGACAACGGGACCTCGCTTACAATGTAAGGGCTATTACACACCGGTTTCTTAACATTCTAGCAGGGAACTATGAGTTTTAGGCTAAATCGTGGCGTTCCTACATCACAAAAGCTGTTATATCGCCGTGCATAGTATTTGGCTTGATTTTTATTGGGTATCTGATGGGTATATGGCGCAGTATGGGTTTTCTGCCCCGTCTAGGCGTCCGGCTCGCTTGTAGGCATAATTTCAAAAATTCGGTCCAGCCACATCAACTTGATGACGGAAAGGGGCTGTTCCTGCAACGATGCCAGCTTGA
>JAKJFY010000028.1:0-24634 GCA_022704665.1 Spirochaetota bacterium
CTTTCTATGCTTATGCATGAAAAACACTCCTAGCAGATTGCCAAAGCAATATACACAAGGTTCGTAGCAGTATTGAAAATATCATATGCCAAAAATAATCATCGAATGACGCGGAATAGGAAATTCCAAAGAGGCAGCGGGCACTCCAAATTCGGAAGATTCCGATAGTTCGGATGACTTGGATGTTTCGGACCGTTCGGATAATCGAGATAATTCAAAAGACTCAGATAATTCAGCTATAATCAACTGCTCTCTATCCGAAAGGTTTATCGCGCCATAGATAGACCCATCTCTACTGAAGAAATCATAGAGCCCGCGTGTTCTGCCTGGATTTCTTTCT
Source organism: Spirochaetota bacterium (assembly GCA_022704665.1). GTDB lineage: Bacteria > Spirochaetota > Spirochaetia > Treponematales > Rectinemataceae > Rectinema. The sequence continues at coordinate 341 of JAKJFY010000028.1, forward strand.
ACACCGAACCCCTTGCCCTCGATGCGCCTGTACCATTCGACAAGCTCTTTTGTGAATGCAGCTTCGGAAAGCGCGTCGGCATCGCTCTCACTCTCTATTCTGGCGTCATTGGTAAAGCGTGCGGGATCATCGGAGGTCATAAGCTGAGAGCCAAACATCGCAGCCACCATTCCAATAAGAAATTTTTCGGTATCCTTAAGGCTAGTTTGGTCTGTTCTGTAAAAGATGACATCTGGATCGCAGAAAAGGAGGGTTTTGTCCAAAATTGCGCGCCCGATACTGTCTTCCAAGTTTACTTTGGCAGAGGGTCGACCTTGATGGCCTATAAGCCTGAGCTGTAGCCATTCCCAATGTTCGCGAGTATCGGCACCCGAGCGCATAAGCGGCATGAAAGGCGCGGTAGATTCTATGGGCGCCCCACAGGATAGGAAAGCTACAGGTTCGCCGTTGGAAGCCTGCGAAAACTCGAGGATACGCGCCATAATACGCGTATAGTGCTGCCAGACCCCACCCTTTCGTCCTGAAAAGGCTCCTTGCATGAGCCCTGCATAGAGAAAATCGAGCTTTAGATAGCGATAGCCCCAGACATTTACAATCGTCTCAAAAAGAGATATGAGATAGTTTTCTACATCAGGGCGAGAAAGATCGAGAGCCCATACATCGCCGCCCCAATTGGGATTCCAAGCAGCTTTGATCGCCCGCCCGTCCGTGTCGCGAAGCAGCCATTCGGGGTGAGTCTTCGCGATAGCCGAATTGGGCATAAGAAGAAAAGGTGCAAGCCATATGCCGGGCACAAGGCCTTCCGCGACAATTCGCTGCGCCATCTCTGCCATTCCATTCGGAAATTTGCGAGGATCGGCTTGCCAATCTCCTACCTGGACCTCCCAGCCATCATCGATCTGAAATACAGTAGGCAAGCTTCGCCGCAAAAAATAGCTGTTGACAAAATTGTCATTGGCCTTGATGGCCTTGAGGTCGTCTCCGATTATCCGCTCGTCGATGGCCGTATAGTGATTATACCAGGATGCATAGCCACCTATCATTCCGTGGGAAATAGACTTTGGTTCAATCAGCCAACTCAAATCCTCGAAACGCCGATCGGCATGCCAATATGAGCTAAGCCTATCTTTGAGCGAAAAGTAGTCGGGTGCTATGAATACACAAAGTCGCGCAATTATCTCGCCAGCAGCAAAGGAGCCACCCGCTGCATAGGCAAAAATACAGATTTTATCGCCTCGAAGCAAAAAACTTACAGGAGGAAGATAGTCTGGATAATAGCTTTTATCGTTGGAATCGCCTGAAAAATTGGGCTTAGAAACGCGATCCACATCGGTGGAGCGAGGGCTGCTCCATCGCTCCACATTGTCTGACAAGAGCATGAGCCTCAGTTCGCCTGTTCTAAGCCCGAGCAGGAAGTGCGAGATAATGTCGTGCCTGTGGAAGAAGCGCCGCGCCCAGTGGCAAAGTGTATGCGGGCGCTGCGCCTGCCGGCGCAGCGCCCGCTCCGCAGGATGGTCGACGAACAGGTTCAGATCCCGGCGCAATAGGGCGCGGCGCGGCCTCTCCCGGCCCTTCAGTTCTCCTGCAAACGACCAAGATTGCCAGCCATTTATCAGCACCAGTCGCCCTCGTGCTTTAGAGAGCTTTTCAGCGGCGCTGCCTAGGCTAAGCCCAGCGGCCTTTTCAGCCTCAATACACTCATCGCCCAGCGCATCGCATAGGTTCTGAACCGTAACCTCGCCGAGCTCCAAGAGCGGCTCTTCGCATTCTAATGGCTCTTTAGTCCGAAAGAATAGCTTCAGCTCATTGGCGGAGATTCTCTGGAATGTTATTTCGATTTTCGAATCCATTTGGACATAGTATCACAGCAAATGCTTAGAAAGGAGAGCCACAGAATGAAAGGTACACCTGCCTATTCAGAGCACAATATTCGTTTTTCCGAGCTCCTATAGCTGGCTACTATCTCAATTTCTGCTACAATATGTCCATGGCACACTGTATAGTTCCTGAAGCAGAGGCAATTCTCGATAAAGAATTCCCCGTTCTCGACAAGGGTTTTGTGCGCCTTGTCGATTATCTAGGCGGTGACCATCGCATTGTGCAGGCCGCCCGAGTTTCCTATGGCGAGGGTACCAAGAGCTATCGCGAGGACGCTGCGCTCATCGATTATCTATGGCGGCATGAGCACACAAGCCCCTTCGAGCAGGTTGTGCTCACCTTCCATGTAAAGCTGCCGATCTTCGTGGCGCGGCAGTGGATTCGCCACCGCACCGCGCGCGTCAACGAAATTTCGGGTCGTTATTCCATAATGCGAGATGAATTCTTTCTTCCTGCTCCCGATGCTTTGGCGCCACAGAGCAAAGACAATAAGCAAGGTCGCTCCGACATGCCTTTCGACGAACAGACAGCATCGAAGATCCAGGATATTCTCAAAAAAGGAGCTCATCTTTCCTATGAACGATATAGTGAGCTCATCGATCTAGGCCTTGCCCGAGAAGTAGCTCGCATAGCTCTGCCACTTTCTTTGTATACCGAGTGGTATTGGCAGATGGATCTGCACAATCTTTTTCGTTTTCTTATGCTGAGGCTAGATCCTCATGCACAGCGTGAAATCCGCGAATACGCAAAGGTAATCCTCGAAATAACCAGAAAGGTCGCGCCTGCGGCGACGGCGAGTTTCGAGCGACATACACTTGAGGCTGTGCGGTTCTCAGGCCCTGAGATGAGGGAGCTTCGACGAAGACTAAAACAAGCCGAAGCCTTGGGAGAGGCGGCGGAATGCGTCGAACCCGGACCCGGCAAAGAAGATCAACCCAGTGAACTATCTAAGAAAGAGCTCGAGCGCCTCGAAGAGAAACTCAAAACTGGCCGCCAGCTTTAAGCGGCTCTGCTTTGATATACGGGGCCCTCCTATAGAGCTCTTGACAATGGATGCTTTTATTATCCAGCTTTCGGAGCCCTTCCTCCTTCTTGCTCAATCCTTTATCTTGTCCAAGATTCCAAAAAATACGTCGACGATCTGGGGATCGAAATGCTTTCCGGATTGCGACCGAATATGCTCTAAAGCGACCTCATGCGTCCAAGCTCGACGATAAGGCCTGTCGCTCGTCATGGCATCGTAGACGTCCGCTATCGAGAATATCCTTGCAAGGAGAGGAATATCTTCACCTTTTAGGCCCTGCGGATAACCCTTGCCATCCCATCGTTCATGATGGCAATAGGGTACGACAAGTGCCTCTTTCAAAAATGCGATAGGCCGCAACAGCTCGTATGCAAAAGATGGGTGCGTGCGCATTATTGACTTTTCTTCCTTGGTGAATGCCTTGGGTTTTCGCAGAATGTTGTCCGGTATGCCAATTTTCCCTACATCGTGAAGGATTGCCCCGCGCCTTAGGTTTTCGAGTGTTTTCTCATCGAGGCGAAGGGCTTCTCCTATTGTAAGAGCTATTTTTGTTACACGCAGCGTATGCTGGAAGGTCTCGTTATCTCTATAACCAATGGCACGAGCCCATCCTTCCAGGGTCTCATCATAAGCCGTCTTGATTTGCTTTTCGGCTTCCTTCAATGCTCGGACATATTCTATGCGCCCAATGATAATACCTGAGTAAGATCCAAACATCTCGGCGAATTCGACAAGCTCCTTGCTAAAGGATAGAGGCGCTTTGATCGAGAGATGGAAGACCCCCAATACTTTATCTTCGTAGACTACAGGTACGCCAATGTTAGCGCATCCGGAAGGTATCAGCGGAAGGTTCCTCGGTATGAGAAGAGGATCTTCTCTTATTTCTGGCGATAGGCGTGTCTTGCCGCTCTGGAATATTCCTCCACTTATGCTTTCGTCTGGCTTGAGCGGTATTTCGAAGACCTTATCGAGCCAGCTTTTGGCTGCTGTTTTCTCTAGAAGGCCTGTCTCTGGATTGTAGATGAGAAGAGCAGAAGATTCTGCCTGTGTTGCTTCGATGGCGCTGTCGACAAGTGTCTTATAGAGCTTGTCTGGTTCCGTCTCTATGCCGATCTGTTCATTTATTCTATGGAGTATCTCAAGCCAATGTAGACGTTCGCGTAGCACTTCTATAAGCCTTACAGACCTAACAGCCATAGCGACAATCTCGCTTATGGACTGTAAGAGATGGAGATCAGAGTCCTGGAATATATTATCCTTGCTCTCTATGCCTATTGCTCCCTCAACGCTGCCTTCGATCGATATAGGCGCATAGATGCCATACTTGATATTTGGGTCAGTCTCCACATAGTGAGGATCTGAGGGTAAGTCTAGGCAGCGTATCGGTATTCCACTTTCGATGACATAGCCTGTCATACCCAGTCCAGGGCGGTATATCATCTCGTCGAAGAAATTCATTCTCTGCTGGACTTCTTCTGCACCAATAGCAAGTTGGCTCTTATAGGCGATCGTCTCTAGTGCTTCGCCCGATCTAGATTTGAATCTTATAACCGAGGGCCTCCAATTCTTTTCTTTATCGAGAATGTCGAGCGCAGTGTCCGCAATCTCCTCAAGGTTCTTCTTATTGCCTATTTCAAGGGCCGCCTTGTTGAGAATGGAGAGTTCTGATGTCTTCTGTGTATTTTCACGCTGCATGAGAAATGTCCTTATAGTTGTCAATGCGGCGAGAATGAATGTGTTTCTACGCTCTTCATCGCTCTCGATCTTTTCATGATCGATTTCCGTGGAGAAAATCCAGAACACACAACCTTCGAGCTTGCCTTCTAGGAGGACCGGCGAAAAAAGGATATATCGAGGTTGATCTTTCTGGATAACCATTTTATACAATCTATCTTTGCATGATTCGCATTCGGCAATTGTCCTTGAATTCTCGATAATCCATCTCAGTGAAACATTATCGATTGGATCTGAGGAAATCAGCAATGGGCTCTCACTGGATAAGCTTTCGCAGGCTTCTTCTAAAAAGCCATCTTCATGATAAACAAAACTTATGAAGCCGCAGTTGTGGGGTTCTACATATAGCTTCTTCATAGAGCTTAAAACATAAGACAGAGCAAGGCTTGCGTCCGAAAAAAGCTCTTTCTTTATCGGCATCGATGCTAAATCAGAAATCGCCTGCAATAGCCTTTCGCGCTGCTTTAGCGACACAATATCTATCAGCATAGTTTCTATTATCGTATCGCCATTTTCAATCCATGAAGTAGCCGATATTAACACATCAACTTCCGCTCCATTTAGCTGTCGTACTCTGATCTCTATGGGTGGAACCGAAGGGCAACCATTTCGCATTTTGCGCGTTCTTTCGAGAATACAATCTATATATTCAGGAGGAATAAGCGTTTCTATTGAAGGTTTCCCAATGAATTCGGATGCGGATTGCCCTCCGAGCATTAGAACCGCGGTCTCATTCAAGTCCTGGATTATTCCATTGGCCTGAATTATTATGCCAGCTTGCTGGGTTTCGTAGATATGCCGCCAAAACGAAGCTTCTCTTTCAAGCGATTCCGATGCTCTAGATTCTTCTATACTCATTTTTTATGCCGCTACCTGTTTCGCCTCTTGGGCAATCATTTTCTCTAACACACATTAAATAACTTCGACAATGTTTACTATATCGGTATGAAATTCATAAAGCTTGATTCATTATAGCATATCCCAAAGGAATTAGAAATTTTCATAGGGTAAAAATGCATTTTTATGCTAATCCGCGCTCATAGAGCAGATAGATTGCCTGCGTGCCCAGCTCTCCCATGCCCTCGTTCACCATCTTGGCAAAGAGCTGTTCGGAAAGAGCCAACATTGGCAGTTCAATATGCATCGCATGAGCGGAATCCAAAGCTATGCGCAAATCCTTGAGGAAATGCTTGATATAGAAGCCTGGATCGAAATTTCTCTGGAGCATTCGTGGAGCGTTGTTCGAGAGCTGCCAGCTTTGAGCCGCGCCATTCGCAATCGACAAAAGCACATGTTTTGGATCGAGGCCTGCATTCTTTGCATAGATGAGAGCTTCCACGGTGCCAAGAAGGTTACCTGCCACGGCGATCTGGTTGGCCATCTTGGTATGCTGGCCAGCGCCAGGACCACCTTGAAGGATGACTGTCTTGCCCATTATCTCGAGGAGGGACTTTACCTTCTCGAATGTCTCTTCTTCCCCGCCGACCATGATGGTCAAAGTAGCATTCTTTGCGCCGATATCGCCACCCGAAACGGGTGCGTCTATTGCGCTCAGTCCGTGAGCTTTTGCCGATTCGTAGATACGAACGGCAAGATCTGGTCTCGATGTCGTCAAATCGACGAGAATAGTGCCTGGTCTTGCATTCTCTATAAGGCCATCCGGGCCGAAATAGATTTCTTCCACATCTTTCGGGTAGCCTACCATTGTCAAGATTACATCGCATTCCTCAGCAATCTGATTAGGAGAATCTCGCCATTCGGCTCCCGCATCCAGCACAAGACTTGCCTTGCTTTTTGTGCGTGTATAGACCAAGAGCCTTTCGCCAGAAGCGCGGATATGTCCAGCCATGGGAGAACCCATAACGCCTAACCCAATAAACCCAATTGTTCTCTTCGCCATTTCACAGTCTCCTTTGCAATCTAGATTTGCGGTTTCCGTGTGGAATTATTTAAAAACCGCGTAGTTCATCTTTTCAAATATACTACATTTCCCCCTCTTTTTGATTTCATTGATTTTTTATATAGTATGATGCATGAATATGCAGCAAAGACTTGAGCGGGCAAGTCTTGCCGCTTCGAGGATGCTTTCCTTAGAATCAGAGGTCAAGAATTCTGCGCTCGCTGGCATTGCGCAATCCTTACAAAAAAATCGCGACGAAATTTTCTATGCAAATCAATTGGACCTAGCCGCTGCGCGCCAAGACGGACTGGCAGCGCCTCTTTTTAAGCGCCTTGAGTTCGATGAAAAAAAATTGGCCGATGTGCTTGCAGGCATTCAGGATATCCTTGTTATGCCCGATCCAGTGGGAAGGATTCTAGAAGCGCGCCTTTTGGATGAAGGTCTAGTATTGAAAAGGGTCAGCTGCCCGATTGGGCTCATCGCGATGATCTTCGAGAGCCGCCCGGATGCTCTTGTGCAGATGGCCTCATTGGCGGTAAAGAGCGGAAACGCCATTGTGCTCAAAGGAGGAAGCGAAGCAAAAGAGAGCAATAAGGCTCTGGCTACAGTGATTGCCGAGGCTGGCGAAGAAATGGGGCTCCCTTTGGACTGGCTCACTCTCCTAGAAACACGCGAAGAAGTAAGCGAACTTCTGGCATTCGATAAATATGTCGATCTTGTCATTCCTCGCGGCTCCAAGGAATTCGTCGCAAAGATAAAGGCGGAAAGCCGCATACCGGTGCTTGGGCATTCGGATGGTGTGTGTCATGTCTATGTGCATGAAGATGCAGATCCGGTAATGGCTATCAAAATCGCTTTGGACTCGAAGACACAGTATCCAGCGGCCTGCAATGCAGCGGAAGTGCTTCTTGTGCATGCCGGCTTTGCCCATCGCAGCCTTATGCCGCTTTTACGAGCTCTTTCTAAAGCCGGAGTTATGCTCGATGTATGCGAAAGAGTAGCCCAGATGCTCGATAAAGACTTTCAGAAAGCCCATAGCCTGCATTATTCCGTCAAGAACGATACCGACTGGACTGTCGAATATCTCGGAATGCGAATGGCCGTCAAGATTGTCGATTCTCTCGATGAAGCAATTGCACACATAAACCATTATGGGAGCGGTCATACAGACTCGATAGTCTGTGCTTCTTCCGAAGCAGCGGAGCGCTTTCTCAAGGAGGTGGATTCCGCTTCGGTCTATCACAATGCAAGCACTCGATTTGCGGATGGCTATCGCTATGGCCTGGGCGCGGAAGTCGGTATCTCAACCGGTAAGATCCATGCCCGAGGTCCAATGGGACTCGAAGGGCTTTGCACATACAAATGGCTGCTCGAAGGCCAGGGGCATATCGTGAGTGACTATGCTTCGGGCGAACGCCGCTTTGTGCATAGAGATCTGCCCATCGATTGAGAGGAAAAAGCGCTATGCAAACCCACGAAACTATGGATGAAGCTTCTGCTCGTGCAGCGCTTGCGCGCGCAAACCGCATTGTAGTCAAAATCGGTACAGCGACAATTTCCAGACCTGAATCGAGCCCAGTCCGTCTCACTCGGCTCTACAGGCCCGATGGCAAGGCTTTTTTGCCCGATGCATCCGAAGAGACCGCGAACAGGCAAGCAGGATTCTCTTCGAAAGGAATTATAGATACCGCATATATCTATCATGTGGCAGAACAATTTGCGGAGCTTGTCCGAGCCGGTAAGCAGCTAATTCTTGTAACCTCGGGCGCAATCGGCATGGGTGCGCGTGAACTCGGCCTTTCGAGACGAGTCACCGAAGTGCGCATGCGCCAAGCTTGTGCAGCAATCGGTCAACCCATCCTTATGGAAGAATACAGGCGAGCGTTCGGTGTCTTTGGCCTAGTAGCCGCTCAGCTTCTTGTTACTCGAGACGAATGGGATGATCGCGCAAGCTACTTAAATCTCCGAAAGACCGTGGAGACTCTCCTGGAAACCCGAGCAATCCCTGTCTTCAACGAAAATGATTCGGTCTCCACAGCGGAGATTGGCAATGCCTTTGGCGACAACGATAGGCTTTCGGCCTATGTCGCGAGCAAGATCGATGCCGAATTGCTAATCATTCTTTCCGATGTAGATTCGCTCTATGATTCAGATCCGAAGGAGAATCCCAATGCCAAGGCCATCCCCTATGTACGAGAGCTATCGGAAGAGCATCTTTCGGCAGCCGGTGGTCGAGGTTCGGAATTCTCCACAGGGGGAATGAAGACAAAGCTCGCTGCCGTTGCCATCGCGCGAGATGCGGGATGCCGCGTGGTTATCGCCCATGGTCGCGAGCCCGATGTCATTAAGCGCGTTGCCCACGGGGAAGCGATTGGAACACTTTTCGATGCGACTCATGCGCTTAAAAATAGAATACGATGGCTCAAGAATTCGCAACCTCGCGGTAGGCTCACGATAGATGATGGTGCGCTGGCAGCCATAAGAGAACGCAATTCCCTTTTGCCAGCTGGTGTTGTTTCGGTGGAAGGCGATTTTGGCCGCGATTCTGTCGTATTGGTGAATGGAATTGTAAAGCTAATAAGCAATTTTTCTTCCGCGGAACTTAGGGCGATCATGCATAGAAGAAGTGAGCAAATAGACGTGATTCTAGGCGATAATGCGCCCCATGTAGTCGCAAGACCCGAAGAGATGGCTTTTTTGGATGAATGATTTTCTCATGCCTTGATTTTCTCAGAACAAAGAGGGCTAAGACTCGGCCTTTTCTCATTCGGTCCATTGTAGTAAAATAGCCTAAACTCATGGGTGCTGTATGTGCGGCGTCGCCGTGCAGCGGAAAAGGGAAGACGGTGAAAAACCGTTGCAGCCCCCGCTACTGTGAGCTTGTTTAGATGCAGTCCGGCGATATGGATATTGTGAAATGTCGCTGCAGTCAAGGCTAAGATCGCAATAATGATAAATGCATGATTTTGTTTGCCTTGGCTGATCCACTGGTCGTAAGGCTTTTGTTCGGCTTCTAGTCGACAGTCTTCCAATCGAGAAGATATCGATAAGAGAAAAATAAAAGCCACCAAGACTGGGAAGGAGGACTGCATTATATGCATTTCTAGCTTTTATCACATAGATATTTGCGAATTGCAGAATGCCTAGAATTGCATGACGAGCAAGCCAGGAAACCTGCCCTTGAGTATCTCCATCCTTGCTCTTCGGTGGGAGGAGGCGGATATGCGACGAATCGCCGGTATTTTCTTTTCCATGTTTCTTGTCTTATTTACATTGTTCGACCTGCAGCTACCAAGTTCACAACATGTAAGTGCCCAACCAATAAGCACCAAGCAAGTCACGTCCCCCAAAGTCGGCGCTCAGCGCGCAAGCTTCAGTATAGAGCAAAAAAAAGACTACAAGCTGCTAAAGGCTTACAATCTCTGGCCAGGAGCCTCTTCGACAAAAACCTATGTGCTCTATCCAAAGGGATCCAAGGCTCCGAGAGATGTCACCGCAGACCTTGCGATAGCTGTGCCCGTGCAGCGTGTCGTTCTTTATTCTACCACCTATATTCCAGCCATCGAGGCGATTGGAGAGCTCGATACTGTGGTGGGTGTCGACAACGCTGCTTATATATATAATCCCGCCTTACGCGCACAGATAGCGGCAGGCAAGACTATAGAAACCTCTAAGAACTGGATGCCCGATATAGAACGACTGATCATGCTAAAGCCAGATATCATCTTTAATTATGGAATAGGCAACGAATGGGATACCTTTCCAAAGATGCAAGAAGATGGACTGCCGGTTGCGCTGATCGGAGATTGGAACGAACAGGATCCAATAGCAAGAGCCCAATGGGCTTTGTTTATCGCGGCTTTCTTTGATAAGGAGAGCATAGCCCAAGAACGCCTGGATACTATAACAAAAGCCTACGAGAGCCTCAGATCCCTCGCTTTGAGCGCCTCGAAGCGGCCAAAGGTGCTAGTAAATGGACCTTTCCAGGGCATATGGAGCGTCTCAGGGGGGCAAAGCTATATGGCAAGGCTAATAAAGGATGCAGGAGGTGAGTACCTTTGGGCAGACAACAAAGATACGGGAGCCCTCAATCTTTCGGTAGAGGCAGTTTTCGAAAGAGCCCTAGGGGCAGATGTATGGCTCAATCCTGTCTCCGGAGCAAAGCGACTTTCCGATGTGCGGGCTATGGATCCTCGCTTCTCAGAACTGCCAGTCCTACAGAAAGGGCAGGTTTGGAACAATGATCTCAGGTGTTCTCCAGAAGGAGGCAACGATTACTTCGAGTCGGCGGTAATGAACCCTCATCTTGTTCTTTCTGACTTGATAGCAATTCTTCATCCAGAGCTTCTTCCGAACCATAAGTTCACTTATTACAATAAACTAAATGAATAGAGCCTGAGCGCTGCCGCATGAGTGCCCATAAGAACTATGAAAATATGATCCATAAGAAAATGACAGGGAATCAGCCAAAAGTCGACAAAGATGCACGACAAAGACTGCTCATCGCATGCCTTGCAGTGGCTGTTCTGCTCCTTGCTATTCTGGACATAGCATTAGGTTCGGTGCGAATTCCGCTCTTAGAAGTGCTGAAGTCGCTCACCGGTAAAGCATATCGAAAAGAATGGACTACCATAGTCCTTATATTTCGATTACCTAAGATGCTGACCGCAGCTATGGCGGGAGCTGGGCTCTCGGTTGCGGGGCTAATTCTTCAATCCATTTTTCGCAATCCTTTGGCGGCACCGGATTCTCTTGGCATTGGGGCTGGGGCGTCTATTGGAGTAGCAGTGTTGATGTTTGCGGGAGGATCTCTGGGAGCTCTTGGAGCAGGTGTAAAGGGAATAGGAATTCAGGGGAGCGCACTCTTGGGAAATCTGCTGCCCTTGGGATATACGCTCCTTGTTATCGCGGCGAGCGCTGGGGCAGCGGCTGTGCTCATCATTATTCTTCTAATATCGAGAAGATTCGAGCAAGCGGTGACGGTGCTCATAATGGGTCTGCTCGTGGGTTATCTAACATCTAGCCTAGTATCGCTGCTTGTATATTTTGGGTCTCCTCAGAAAGTGCAGCTCTATCTTTCTTGGACCTATGGCTCATTTGGAGGCGTACGTACAAATGAGCTGCCATACCTCGCAATTGCGATAGGTATCGGATTCATTATCGCCTTGCGCGAGCTAAAGGCACTCAATGCCTTTCTAGTAAGCGAGCGCTTTGCTTCTACAATAGGCATTCGGATTAGAGCTTCGAGAACAAGGCTCTTAGTGGCTGCTTCAATCCTAGCCGGAAGCATAACAGCTTTCTGTGGACCCATTGCATTTTTGGGAATCGCTGCTCCTCATGCGGCTCGCCTACTATCGCGCAAGGCAGATCATCGCATTCTTCTGCCAATCTCTGCGCTTGCAGGAGCTTGTTTCGCCCTCCTCGCCGACATAATATCATCCCTTCCTGCTTATGGCTCGCTATTGCCCATAAATCCAATCCTAGCCTTGATAGGTTCCCCGATCATCATCTCGATGTTTTTCCACAGGAATAAGGGCTCGATGGAGGCTACAGAATGAACCAGAGGCAACCATCACGCCATATTCCTGGTATTCCCGATTTTTCAGAACCCGAGTTCAAGAAAAATAAAGAATTCGAAAACCCTGATATGACAGGAGGAAAATCGAGAGAAAAATCTTGGACAGGGATAAATGATAGGAAAAGTCCTGGATCGCCTGCTATGGCTTTTTCTTCCCAAGAAATGCCTAAGACGATTCTAGAAGCCAATAACTTGTCTATTGGCTGGAAGAAAGGCAGAAAACTCAATGTCCTAGCACAAGATATCAACTTCAAGGCAAAAGAAGGGTATCTAATCGCTCTTGTAGGCCCGAATGGAGCAGGCAAATCTACGCTATTGAAAACAATAGCAGGGCTTCAGCCTTCCTGTGGCGGCTCTCTATTCTTGATGGGAAAGGAGATTTCGAAGGTTTCGGTCGAAGAGCGAGCACAGCTCCTTGCCTGTGTTTTCCCCGAGCGAATCGAAACTGGCTACCTCACCGTGTGGGAACTAGTAGCCTTTGGCCGATATCCCTATACGAATGCATGCCATCGCCTGACAGAAGAAGATAGAAAGCAGGTCATAGAAGCGCTTTCGATGGTTGGAATGGAGAATTTTGCGAGTCGCACGGTTTCTAGCCTCTCCGATGGAGAGCGACAGAAAGTGCAGATAGCCCGATCAGTGGCGCAGAGCACAGAGCTATTGATCTTCGACGAGCCGACCGCTTTTCTGGATGCTCCTTCTCGTATCGAAGTGTTCAGGCTTGCCGAACGCCTTGTACGGCAAGCAGGCAAGACTCTACTCCTCTGTACCCATGAAGTGGATCTTGCCCTTAAAACTGTGGATGAGCTCTGGGTCATCGACCGCGCGCATCGTTTTTCTGCTGGAGCTCCCTTTGTTATAGCTCGTTCAGGAGCGATAGGAAGAGCCTTTGACCTGCCGTCCGTTGCTTTCGATGTCTTTAGCGGCACGTTCAAGGCGCGATAGCTCGCCTTTGCAAACTTTTTTTGCAGACGATGAATCGCCTTGTCGGCGTATGTGATAACCATTTCGTCCATGCCCTTGCGACGTTTTTTCAATGCAACCGATATTCTCTTCCTTGCGACATTATAGTGAAAGTCAAAGATCTTCATCGGAGGAAGAAAATGAGAACATCGAGAAAGACAATTAAGTTTCTTATGGTAGGAGCCATGCTCATGGCCGTAACTGCGGGTGCTTTTGCTCAAGGCTTTGGCAGAATGCAAAATCCGCGAGTAAAAACTCCAGGTTATGGATATCAAAGCATGCCTCCTTTTGCCCCAATGGTCGATCCTTATGGAAATAGACTGGGCGATTCATCAAAGGGATCTGCAAATCCAAAGCAAAGCTTTTTTGGTGGCATGAGGTCGATGGGTGCGGGTGGCTATGGGGCATTTCACTATTTCCAGTATCAGAAGCTATCGGCCGAAGACAAAGCCAAGGTAGATAAGATCATCGAGGATAGTGCCTCCAAAATTCTTCCGCTCCGGAATGAACTCCAAGCTGAAAAGCTGAATTTGGACAATCTTCTTTGGAGCTCAAATCCAGACAAGGTCAATATAGATGAAAAAATAGCTAAGATTGCAGATATTCAAAAACAAATACAAGAGATTCGCGCAGACAGCATTCTAGAGATCAATAAGATATTTCAATCTGCAAACTAGTTAAGAAACCGGCTAGCTTTAAGGCTGACTGACCGGCTATCCAGCTCGGTCTGTACTAAGAAAATCTTGCAGCCAATTGGATATCTAGGATAAAGGCCGCGCGGCTATCGAGGCTGCGTGGCCTATTATGCAGAACGATATATAAGATATATAATATAAAAGGTAGCGGAGGATTCCAATGAAAACAAATAGGGCAAGGCTATTTGTCTTGCTCATTTTTATTGCGAGCTTTGCGTCTTTCGGCATTCTTCCTGTGGCTGCACAGGCAGGTTCGGGAAAAGGAATGGGAAACCAGGGTGTCATGGGCCCCATTGTTGTTCGCGAATGGTTTCGCAGCTTGAATCTAACAAATGAAGATCTCGACAAACTTGAAAAGATTCTAGAATCCAGAGAATTCGAGCTTATCAAAGCGCAGAACGAGATCAGAATACTTCAAGCGCAGATTGCAAATATTCTAATCGATCCAGATCCTGATCTAAAGGCGATAGAAGAAGCGATCTCGAAGAGCCTTCAGTATGAAAAGACTGTAAGAATGATACAGATCGAGCGGCAAGTTGCTATCCGAAAAGTATTTGGCGAAGATCGCTGGCAGACCATTCTGCTTCTTGTCCATGAAGCTCGGATGTCTGAAAAAACAGGGAAATTTGCGAATAGCTTTAGTACCAAAGGGCTTAGCGTAGAAGAAACAAACCGATACAGCCATCTTCTTGCTATACTCCGAAGAATTATGTAATGGAAGATATAAGAAAGCATTATACTTATGAAAAGCGACAATAGAATGGCATGGACTATGAGCCCAGCAAAAAAGGATAGAGCCCGAATTGGGCAAGATAAGGCTGAAGCTCCATCTCTTGCTCTTTCGTCCGACGAGGAAACTCTGGATATCGAGCTTGCAAAAAGAGCGGCAAATGGAGATAAGGGAGCATTCGAGCGCCTGATATGGCGTTGGTGGGATCGTATTCGGGGCTATTGTGCTAGCTTTGTTGCATTCGATGAAGAGCTTTCTGAGGAGGCAGTGCAAGAGTCTCTTATTCGTATCTATAAGGCCTTGCCTAAGTGGCGTAAAGAGAGTCCCTTAGGCGGCTATATCTATGGTATTTGCCGAACAAGCTGCGCGGATGTTTTGCGTGTCAATGCCCGCCACCATGCGCGAAATATCTCTGTGGAAGAATTTGAATCTCTTTTTATCGAGAGTCCACATGGGTCAGGAGAGGAGGATATGCTGAGAAAAGAAGCTAGCCAGATGCTCGAGCTTGTCATGAAAAAGTTAGAGCCCGAGGATCGTGCGATGCTCTATCTACATGAGGTAGAGGGAATGGGGCTCTCTGAGCTTGGAAGCATGTACAATCTTCCTCTTGGGACTGTCAAATCAAGACTCTTCCGTGCGCGAGCCAAATTGAGCGCGATGCTCGAGGAGATGGGATATGAGCTCAGCTGAAAAGAATAAAATCGATCTAAAAGCTGGTCTCAAAGATGCAGCTATGGGGAAATCGCCTACATTTCCTGATTTTGCGCAGGTATACAAAAAAGCGGAAGAGCTGCCGCGCAAAAAGCATAAAATCTTGATTTCAATGACTCTTACGATAACTGCCCTTATTGCCAGCTTCTTTATAGGTAGCTTTTGGATAAGCCATTCTTCTTCTGATGTAGCACTGATTGACTCTTGGTCTACGACACCCACTCCTGTCGCTATTGCCATAAGCGGCTCGGAGAGAGAGGATGATCAGATTGTTGTTACTTCTTCTAAGAATGCTGCTCTGGGTCTCTATATTCAAGGTCTTTGGGAGAGTACATCGACTGGCGGGCTATGACTCTTCATTACTGCTACGAACCTTGTATAAGAAGTTGAAGCAAAATGTAGGGAGGAGGGCAATAAAGAGTCGAAATGTCGCGAATATGCTGAATCGCCTTGTCGTATACCTAGGCTGGCACAATTATGAAAAACATTACAGGATTGCTAAGCATATCATTCTGACGCATGCTGAAGTAGCTGGTATTGAAAGAAATGCGATTTGCAAGGCTAGAGAATCACAGTTCAAAGAGCGTGCATTCCTAAGCAGAATAGGATTGTCGATTCTTGAAAGAAGGCTATGGCTTAGGAGTTTCTCAACTCCTCTTAAGAGAAAAGCTGAGTATGTGCCTTTCTATGCTTATGCATGAAAAACACTCCTAGCAGATGCTAAAGCAATATACACAAGGTTCGTAGCAGTATTCATCCTGTCTATAATTAAAAACGACCGATTTACTTTTACTCAAATAATCTAAAATACCACTTTACATTTTGAGGCATCATTGTCATACTTGTCCTATGCATATATACGACCGCCTTTATAAAGATTCATTTTCTCGTAAATTATCCCATCCTTTTGTACACATCATGTTCGGTGCACGCCAAACAGGAAAGTCGACCCTCATCCGCAGTGTCATCCCCACGCAAAGCATCATATTTGACCTCTCTGATCCCTCGCAGCGCCTCCAGTTCGTGGTGAATCCTGGCCGACTCATCGACATCTATCGGGCACTCCCCGCCTCAGAAAGCCCTCGCTATATCTTTCTTGATGAAGTGCAGAACGTGCCTGAGCTTTTCGATGCGGTTCAGTTTCTTTACGATGAAGAAAAGCGCAATTTACCTGATGAGCGCCGTACACGCTTTATCCTCTGTGGTAGCTCGGCACGGCGATTGCGGCGAACCGGAACAAATCTGCTGCCAGGAAGAAGCATACTCCATCATCTTTATCCTCTCACCAGTATCGAATACGAGCCATTTATCCCGCCAGGTTTTCCAGTAGAAACGCTCTATGGATCTCGAAGCCTTGTGCCCATTTTCAAAGATGAACCACGGCTCGTATCCCCTTTTCCTAAAAGAACGCTTGAGGATCGAATCATCTTTGGAGACCTCCCAGCCATGGCCATATCCTATCCTAAGCGCGGTGCGAACGCTGATCCGCGGCGCGAGCTTTTGCGGTCCTATGTTTCAGCTTATATCGAAGAAGAACTACATCGCGAAACACAGATTCGCGAGTGGGGGCCATTCTTGCGCTTCTTGTCGCTCGCGGCAGCTGAGTCAGGAGGCATCGTCAACTTTGCAAGTATTGCAAAGGAATCCGGTCTCTCAGCCCCTACCGTCAAAGCGCACTATCAACTCCTTGAGGATATGTTTCTTGGCTTCATGGTACCTGCATTTTCAGGGAGCTCCCGCAAGACCGCGCTGTCCACCCCTCGATTTTTCTTTATCGATTTAGGCCTTCGCAACACAGCGGCAGGTCTCTCGCTCACACCAGATACGCTTTTGGCCAACCCTGGCCCTCTCTTTGAGCAATGGGTCGGCATTGAGCTCTATAAGCGCCTCTCGTATCGCGGTGATGCGCAGCTTTCGTATTTTCGCACTGCTGGCGGAGCGGAAGTAGATTTTATCATTGAGCAGTCGGGTATCCTCTATCCCATTGAAGTAAAATGGACAGAAAATCCCACCGCCAAAGACGCGCGCCACCTCGAAACCTTCCTCCAGGACCATCGCGATCGCACTCCCCATGGCTACATTGTGTGCCGCGCTGCCTATCCCCTCGCAGTGAGCAATACAGTCACAGCAATTCCCTGGTGGCTACTCTGACCGAGCTCTCGCTGTTCTCGACAGCTTTTTGGCCCAAAGTCAGATCTCAAGACTGAGCCAATCGTCATCCTTGCATTTCTGGTACTATCCTCCTATAATTGCAATGATGATACCACGGTACATTCTTCCCTTGCCTGCCATGGCTGAGGAGATTGCGCAGCATGCCCTGAAATCCGCATAAGTCCGCAATCTCTTCGAGATATTTCTCACGATATTGCAAAAAATATCTGGATTTTTTTCACGCTTTCGTATAAAGAATCCACATGATCCCTTTGACCTATAGCGAATGGCTCTATCAAGAGGAAGCATCGCAGAGGCCGCCTTTATCACCCCATATCGAGGAAGTCACACCGCCCGATGAGCTCGAAGCGCATCGAACACGCCTCCGTGAGTTTATGCGGTATGGTGCACTCCCAGGGCTCACTGCGCTTTCAGATGACCTTGAAAAGAGAGAATATCTCTTCGGAATCTATCAAGCCTATATTGCGAAAGACATCAAGGCTTTTCTTAAGGAAGAATCGGTACTCTCGTTTAATAAAGCGATCACTTGGCTTGCGCTTAACAATGGTACACAGCTTAAAAAAAGTACACTTTGCAGCGTCGCAGGCATCTCGAGCCGACAGATCGAGCGCTATCTCAACGTCCTTGCGGGTACTTTTGTGCTCGCGCTCTTGCCACCGCTCTCTACCAATAAAGGAAAAGAGCTCACCAAAACACCAAAATTCTATCTCTACGACCAAGGAATTATCAACAGCATCATCCAGGACTTTAGGGATATCGACCGAAGGCCCGATGCAGGGATCCTCAGGGAGCAGTTTGTCTTTTGGGAACTCAAGAAGCATCTCGACATTCGCTATTCGCTCTATTACTGGCGCACTGCCGATGGCAAGGAAGTCGACCTTGTGCTCAAGAAGGATCAGCAGCTGTTGCCTATTGAGGTCAAATCCTCCTGGCAGCCTCCTCTCCTTCCTTCTGGCTTACGCCATTTCTTGAGCTTCTATCCAGAGACCGAGCACGCGGTGGTACTCTATGATGGCCCAGAATATACAAGCCGCTATGACCATTGCACAACTTATTTTGTGCCGATCCACAAAGCCTTTGCAGCCCTCAGCCTTTTATGATGACAACGCGATTGATGGAATTGTTAGACAGGATAGCAGTCAAAGGTAGGCTTTATCCTCCATGGAAGCAACTCCATATAATTTTTTCTGTTCTCAAGATAAATCATCTCGTCAATCCTGTCTTCATCCTGTTATCGTGACCCAAATTCAATACAAAAACCCAAACATCCAGAGCGGAATCTTTCGATCGTTCCCGTACTCTAGATTGTCCGCCGCGATATATGCATCAGGAACGGTTTTGATTTGCGCCCGTGTCTTGTTTTTTCCGCCGACCTCGATGGTATACTGCCCATCGACAAGAAAATCACCCGATTCTGAGTATTCGAGCTCATGTCCATAGGAGAGCTGATTCGCGAGGAAAGTTTCTCGAATTGTTCCTATATCTGGTTTTGTACCTTTCAAGAGATACATCAAGTTGGTATTTTCAAGATAGAGTTTATCGGGCTTTTGCAGCGCACTGATGCCATGGGCGTCGCGATACAGGCAGAGGATAAGCTTTGCTTCATGAAGATAGTGCAGATACGCAAGAAGCGTGTGTCGATTGATGCCGATCCGTTCGCTCAATTTTGAGATATTGGGAATAAAAGGTGCAGATTCTGAGATGATGTGCAAAAGCTGCTTGAGTTTTGGGACATACGCAATCTCGATGCCTCTCAATTGGGGTAATTCCAATTCTAAAATCATCTGTACTGTCTCTTCAAGGCGCTGCGGATACACATCGAGTCCTTCAAGAAAGTAAGGGTAATATCCAGTCTGCAGATACTCGGAGAAATATTGGAAAGGATGCACTTGCCCGACAATCTCAGGAGCCAAAGTTTCATGGTTTTGCAGGAGTTCTGGCAAAGATATAACGGGGAAATTCTTCTCTGTCTGGAGATTCAGGAACTCTCTAAATGATAATCCCTGCATCGTATACACCACCGCGCGTCGACTCAAATCAGCGCGCGCATTGAGAATTTCCAGCAAGGAAGAACCAGTGAATACCATATGCAGATCAGGATAGTCGTCATAGATATTCTTGATTGTCTGCGACCACTGCGGATATGTATGCACTTCATCGAGAAAAAGGTGACTTCCACCTCGCTTTACAAAGTTATCGGCGAGTTCAATGAGGCTATGATCCGCGAACCATAGATTATCCAAGCTCGCATAGAGCGCAGCATTGAGGTTGTTGCTAAAAGCCTCCGCGATATGTTGCAGCAATAGTGTCGTTTTCCCCACTCCGCGAGCGCCGCGTATACCGACAAGGCGAGCATCCCAGGCAATCGTGTCGGCGATCGAGCGAATAAATTTTTGGTCTGTCGCAGCGATTCTTCGCCTATACTGTTCTATAATTCGTTCCATGATCAAAGTATAGCATAAATTCAAGAAGATTGAATAGTGCAATAACCATTTTTGCTCTATTTTTGGTTACTTGGATAAACAAAATACTACAGAACCTTTGAAGGGATGAACAGGATGCTTCGACAGGATACCAGGATTGTGCAAGATGTACAGGATATTTTATAGCCTAGGAGAGCCAAAAAGCCCACAGCGCCTCGATCATCATATGTATCTATCACAGATACGATTTATGAATTTTGTACTTGTCACAGATACATAGTCAGCATATAATCACTGCTATGCGTATCGAACATGAAATAATTACGAACCTCGAAGAAGCCATGCAGCGACGACTTTCCATTTTGCCTTCTGCGCTTCGTCCATTTACGCGAGAATATCATGACCTTCCTCAGACCTTGGTGCTCACCGGCCCGCGGGGCGTAGGCAAGACGACCTTTCTTCTCCATCATGCGACAGGCAAGCGCTTTCTTTATCTTTCAATGGATAATCCTTCGCTCGCAGATTTCCCTCTCTACGATCTTGTTCGAGCAATCTTGATGGAAGGCTACGAAGGCGTCATCGTCGATGAGGTGCATTTTGCTGCGAATTGGAGTCTTCACCTCAAGGCGCTCAGTGATGATTTTCCGCGCCATTCGATATGGGCGAGCGATTCATCCTCGCTTGTGCTGCGGCGCGGGGTGGGCGATCTCTCTCGTCGCTTTGTGCCGATTTCGATGCCGCTTCTCTCTTTTCGAGAATTCCTTGCCCTCGAAACAGGCCAGAACTATCTAGCCTGCGACCCTTTCTCGCCAAATGTTTCTTTGCCTCTGGTTCCTACACCAGAGCTTCTTGCGGCATTTCAGCGCTACAAGCAAAGAGGCACTCGTCCATTTTATGCACAGTCGAGATTTGAAGAGCGAATGATGGCGATCTTGGATAAATCGCTCTATGCCGATGTGCCCTTTTTCCTGCCTGGTGTCACTGACGGCAATCTGAGGCTTATGAAAGCGATCATCGGAACACTTGCGCATGCGACTATCCCCCGTGTGCAGGTGCGTTCGCTCTGTGCAGATTGGTCGATAGGGAGCGAAAAACTCTATCAAATTCTCGAAATTATGCAATCAGTAGGCGTTCTGCGCATCATAAGACTGGAAAACGATACCAAAGCGAAGACTGCGGGTCAAAAGCTCTTTTTTGCTGATCCTGTATTCTACGAGCTTTTGGGAGGCAATGCAGGAACGGCGCGAGAAGCCTTTGTTGCCTTTTTGTGCGAGAGTGCAGGGTGGAGCATCGAAGCGTGCCGTAATGAAACAAAGGCCGATTTTGTCATCTCTTCTCCTCTGGGCATAAAACCGGTAAGAAAATATACGCTCGAAGTTGGTGGTTCCTCGAAATCTGCAAAACATGCCGATTTTGTGATTCGGGATGATGCCGATTATCCTGCGCGAAACGCCATTCCCCTTTGGTTTTTAGGCTTTCTTTATTAAGCGCGATATTTCTTCAGGATGGAAACAATACTTCCGCATCTACTCTTATACTTACATATTCTCTCCAACTCGTGTACTATCAAGATACTTATTGGAGAGAACATGCACACTGAAATGCCCGATATTGTCGATACGATGTGGTTCGCGAGAAAGGATTTGGGACTACGATATCCTCGAGCCGCAGCGCATCGCCTTGCGCAAAAGGGCGAGCTCGTTCGACTCAAGCAGGGACTCTATATTCGCGCGGATAGGGCACAAGACCTGTATGTGCGAGGCCAGGCTGCAAACCGCCTCTACGGGCCATCTTATGTGTCCTTTGCATGGGCTCTGCGGTTTTATAGACTCATTCCCGAGGATGTGCCGCATCTCACCTCCGCAACCTTCAAGAAGGGTAAGACCAAGCGTTTTGATACACCGATAGGCAGCTTTTTCTATCACGATGTACCTCAAGCTGCCTATCCTTTATCGCTGACGTTTGCAAAAGATGGCAAGAAGCGATTTCTTATTGCATCTCCTGAAAAGGCCCTTTGCGACGAGCTCTACCTCAAACCACCGCTGCGAGCGCTGAAGGATATGCCTGCTTTGCTTTTTGATGATATGCGCCTTGATGAGGCAGACTTTTTCGCTCTCGATCAAGAGCTCCTGCGCTCTTTGACAGGTGCGTATAGAAGCGCCACGCTTCGAACATTCGCTCGATTCTTGGAGAAGAAAAATGATAGATGCAGCAGTACATCTCTTTGAGGATTGTGCAGACAAAAACGGCGGACTGTTAGACCGTGCACTTGCGGAGACAATCCATTACATTGCGCTTTTGGGGTTGTCGAGAAGTGATTTTTTTCATAAGAGCGCGTTCTACGGCGGGACAGCATTGCATCTGCTCTATAATATTGATCGATTTTCTGAAGACCTTGATTTCACGCTCCTTCAACCGGAGAGGCAGTTTTCGTTCGCTCCCTATCTTGGATTTATTCAAGATGAGCTCGACTCCTATGGATTTCATGCCGAAGTAGCAATCAAAGAGAAAACTGCGCAAGCACCAATAGAGTCAGCATTTATAAAAGCTGATACGCGGGTTAATTTTATTGAAGCCAGAGTTGCACCGTCATTAGTCCAGCGTATCGCTCCGAATGCTGTATGTAAGGTAAAATGCGAAGTCGATATCGATCCACCAGTCGGAATTCAGAGCGATATTTTCTATATCGATTTGCCAATCCCATTTCCAGTGAGAGCCTGCAATGGGCCCACGCTCTTTGCAGGCAAGCTTGCAGCAGTATTGACGAGGGGATGGCGTCAGAGAGTAAAGGGTAGGGATTGGTTTGATATGGTGTTCCTCATAAATAGAAATATCCCGGTATCGCTTTTCCATCTCGAAAATCGGCTGCGGCAGGTCGGCTTTTACACAGAAGATCGGCCCTTGGATGAGGTAACATTGAGAAGCCTTCTTGAAAAGCGCGTTGAAGACCTCGAAATCGAATTAGCAAAGCAGGATGTGATTCGCTTTATACGAAACCCTAAGGATGTAGACATCTGGAGTAAAGATTATTTCAGGTACGAAATAAAGAAACTGCGAGTGCAATAGAAAATAGAAGGATGTAGGTGTGACGCATTCGCAGTATCCTAAGTCCGACGGGACACAAAAGCTGGCGGCAGGTAGTATGTTCATCCTGTCTTTATCCTGTAATCCAGTCGAAAAAATCCTGTTAATCTAATCCAAGACTGAGAAAGCGGCTATTCAATATAGACCTTAAGTTGTTGGTATAGTTCTGGTATCTGATCTTGTACAATAAGCCAGATTCTTTCGGTCAGAATTTCACCATATTCATGAGCAATGATGTTGCGCAAACCAATAATTTTCGGCCATTCGATAGATGGAAAATATGCCTTGGCTGTCCTCGACAGCTTTTTGCATGCCTCTCCAATGACGAGCAATTGCCGCTCCACGGCGAATCTACACATTTTATCATTGGCAAATTCAGAAAAGGATCGATCTTTTGTGAATTCCATAATATCGCTACATGCATCCACAATATCCCAAAGGTAGGCCTTATCCTCAATAGTGATCTGCATAAATTGTCCTTGCAGTGCTGAGAATTGCCTTCCTTCGGTAGGGATTGCGAAGGCTCTCTTTTTCTATGAGATCGACCTTTCGATTAAAAACCTCCTCAAATCTACTTTTTATATCCAATAGATCGAAATAAGAGTAGTGCCTACCAGGCGAGAGCTCTATGAGTATATCGATATCGCTTTTTGGCCCAAAGTCAGATCGCAAGACTGAGCCAAAGAGAGCAATACTGCGTATCGAATATTCTTGAGCGATAGCCTCGAGCTTTTGCTCCTCAATCGACAATGGTAACAACTCCATAGTATGAATAATCTATATAATTTCTTCTGTTGTCAATTATTTTATCCAAGAATGGAACGCTTCAAAACTACCTTACTACGTTGCACATGAGCCCCACGAGCTCCCCCCTTTCTTTCAATAAAACAGAAATCCCGTCAATTCTATCTTTATCCTATAATCCTGTCTAAAATTATCCTATTTATCCTATCAAAATATCTTAAATCGCCTGAAATTATATATGAAAATGTCCTATAAGCTTTCTTATTGAACGTTAGGTGCTCGATGTGCTCATCGAGTGGTAGGTGGTCTTCCCGGCGTAGTGAAAGCCTATATCGAATCGAGCCTCGATCCTATCGTCACTTTTCGGGAACAGTTGCAGAGCAATTTGTGGGCCAGCATCTTTTGTACACCAATGAGCCTTGGGCTGAGCCTTCGCTCTATTACTGGAATAGACCGAGTAAGGGATCGACTGCAGAAGTAGATTACCTCATTCAGTATGATGGGCATATCCTCCCGATTGAAGTAAAGGCGGGTGCAACGGGAAGGCTCAAATCTTTGCAGATGTTTGTCCAGGAACGGCGCGCTCCCCTCGCGCTGCGTTTTAATAGTGATATGCCTTCAATCCATCATACGCATACCGCGATCGCCGGAAAGGAAG
>JAKJFY010000287.1:0-707 GCA_022704665.1 Spirochaetota bacterium
ATCGACCATTTTTCCAATATAGTGACGAGTATGTTTTGCATTCTTCTTTTCCTTATCCCAGGTTGCAGAATCTTCATAGACATAGGGTACACCATGGATCATCTGAATTCTCTTTGGCATAACAATCTCCCCTCATTGATATATTGTTTACCAATGATAAGAAGATGTCAAATATTATTTTCTTATAAAACTATAAGTTAAAATATTCCTTGGTATAATTTCTCGGGAATCGAGGAATTAAGGGCAAAACAGTAGAAAAAAACCCTGCGACGCAGAATGCTTGAGATCTACCGTCCACCTTCACCTCAGCTCCTTTTCAGCAGAAGACAGCTTCCTACCTAATGCCAAAAGTGTGTAAAACCCTTGTACTCTTCTTGTGATAATGGGTTACATGCGAAGAGTCCTTTTCGACTACACAAATTGAAACCTGCTGGCGTTTTCTAGGATACTTGATGAGAAGACAGACATAGTTCCAGCCAAAATATCTGCCTTTTTGACTGTGTCCAGCGAGATATACTTAACTAGATGGTGTTTCAGGATTTTCTGTTTTATTAGAATCACCATTTTCCTTCTTATTTTTCTTTGAATCCCTCCAATCATAAAATACAAAAACTAAGATGCAGAATACGCCTATCCCTATAGGTACCACAGTAGAGCCAACAGCACAAGAATTTGCCCTATAACATTCAGTAATGATCCCTTTAGTC
>JAKJFY010000288.1:0-704 GCA_022704665.1 Spirochaetota bacterium
GACATGAAGAAGCTAATAGTCTTGCTTCTCACATTTGCATTGGTTGGCGCAGTGTTTGCTCAAACTCCGACCCTCTCAGCGAGTTCCACACTCAGCTGGGGCTGGGATTTGGATACGGGCTATACTGGTTTTAAGAATAAATTATCTGCGACAGTAACGATTCCTTTTGCCGTTGAGGATGCAAAGAAAGCCGGTGAGACTGGCTGGTGGGGCGAGATTGCGGTCACCAATATCACCTTCAAGCTCACTGATGATGTGTTGAATGCTTCTGTCCTTGGATTCACTGATACTGATGACGATGGCAATCCCGCATCCCTCAGCGCCAAGATCACCAATGGCATATGGGCGGTTTCAGTGGACTCCTACAGTGCCCTCGGATACAACAACGCAAAAGCTATCAAAGATGGCGATGTCAATACTACTGCTCTGATCGATGCAAATAAATTTGGAACGAGCGTTTCTTATAATGATGGCACGCTCGGCTTTGGGGCGACCGCTGCATCCAAAGATGACTGGACTGCGAACGCGGCCAACGAGTATGCGCTCGGAGCCAACGCATCCTATAAGGTTTCCGATGCACTGTCTCTCAGCGGTGCCGCGGCCTATGATGCGTTCGATGCTACAAAGGATTTCGCGGGAACCGCCAAGGTCAGCTTTGCGCAGGGTCCTCTCTCTGTAAGCGTGGCAAGCGATTTGCAGCTGGT
>JAKJFY010000289.1:0-702 GCA_022704665.1 Spirochaetota bacterium
TACGCCCCCTTGTCATGACTGACGGCTTGGTACTATATCGGCGCCCTAGTTTTGTGTCAATAGGATATGAGGATAGCGCCTGTCTTTTGGTCATATTCCGTTTCTTTTTCGATCTTCTTTGTCGAATCGGAGGCTGCGCTGCTCCTCGTTTGTATACGCAAGAGGACACCAGATTCTGGCAACGAATTAGATTGTGCGGTCGAAATAAGAGTATAGCCTAGGGGAGAACAAGCATATCTACCGACTCTTGAACGAGAAAGCGCAATTGGTTCGGAGACAATTCGACAAGCAATCTGATCGCGTCCCTTATTTGCCTCGGACAGCAATAGCGGCTTGCCAGGACTCCGACTTTTTTTCTCTTTATTCTGATTCGAGGATGACATTGGGTATGGATATCGTTTTATATAGAGATAGCTAAAAGACAGTTTTTCTTTGGCTAGACCAGCTTCTTGCGATAACCTATAGAGCCATTTGGGAGCATAACTCGTGGGCATGGAGAAATGGCACCAAGGATATTTTACTCGTGGAGCAGGCATGCGGACAGGCGCCAAGAAATCATTCTCTTTGCTTTGATTGGAATCCGATCTTCGAAGAGAATCCGATTGTCGAATAAAACCCGATCCTAGAATTGAACCCGAGCCAAGCTCCTTTTTTATATCTAGGTTTCTAGGACTCCTTTCGATAATATGTTCTTGCCCGCTT
>JAKJFY010000290.1:0-702 GCA_022704665.1 Spirochaetota bacterium
CCGCTTCGACGAGTTTTGGATTTACAGAAAAACTATCAAGTTCGATATCCACATAGACTGGCTGCGCACCCTTATACAACACCGCATTCGGCACCACCACACAGGTATAGGCGGGCATTAAAACCTGGTCGCCCTTGCCTATGCCCATGGCATCGAGAAAGGCATAGAGCGCGACACGGCCTTTAAAGAAGGAATATAATTTATCTAGAGGCAAATAATAGTTAGATACTATCGCTCTATCTTTTTGATTTTTCAAGTTTATACTTACCTCTCAAGATATCCAAAACGGCCTTCAAAGAACCAAAACCATAAGAAAAATGTAACACAATAAAAGCGAACATGAGGTTTCTTATTCGTACGCCCCTATCACGTTTCAATTTTATATCTATTGAGCTCGCTAGAACAAATAATAAATAGACCGATATAATTGCCAAGCCTATCAATAATGCACCTCTAAAAATTACTGACAACATCAAGGAAATTAAGATAGTCATAACAAAGATAAACGGAATATAATGCCTCAGGCTTTCAGATTTGACTTCCCCTAATAGATAGGGAGTAATAATAGACCAATATCCATTCCCAAAATTATTTCTATATAAATCCTTATAGTTGTTTCTTGCATAATAAACAAAGTAGGTATCAGGCGTAAGATAAATTTTCCCATTATAATTTTTAACTCTTTTATTAAATTCGAGATCT
>JAKJFY010000291.1:0-701 GCA_022704665.1 Spirochaetota bacterium
GCAAGGCTATTATCAAGAATGCATTGCCTATAATTGCGGTTCAAACCCTTCCGGCTACCTCTTCGGAGCTGAATCCTACCTCGGTTATGACCAATGACACAACTGGCGAAAAATTTTCCTTTAGTTCCGAACTGGTTTTCCCAAAACTATCGTTTCTCGATCCATCGCTCACATTGGACATACCAATCCAATACACGGCTTATGCCTGCACAGACATCCTTTCGCACATGATGGAGGGATACTTTACAGCAAGCGAGGATTCTCCTCTTCAAGATGGAATTGTTGAAGGGACCTGCAGGGCTGTAATGGGTGCTCTTGATACAGTGATGATACAACCTAGAGATCTCAAGGCTCGTTCTACCATAATGTGGGCGGGAGCGCTTGCCTGGAATGGTCTTTTTGTTGCGGGCGTAGAAGGCGCTTCGACTCCAAATCACATGCTAGAACACCCTTTGAGCGGGCTCTATGATCTGCCGCATGGGGCAGGTCTTTCAATCGTTATTCCGGCATGGCTAAAATACATGAAACCGCACATTGCGCATCGAATTGTGCTATTCGGAGAACGCATTCTGGGTATGGGAGAGTCTCTGAGAAACAAGGCAGCTCTCGATGCAGCTGACCTCGTCATCGAAGAGCTGGAGGGCTGGTATCGGCATATTCATACTCCGATCCGGCTCCATGAAGCAGGAATCGAAAAGCTC
>JAKJFY010000292.1:0-699 GCA_022704665.1 Spirochaetota bacterium
GTGTATACGCTTTCTTATAATTGCTCAAATTTCATCGATTACGATAATACACATAAATGTATATTTTTGTAAATGATCGTCTGTATCTTCCCTTCCTATCTAAGCGCGCCAAGTCCAGACTGCTCCATCCTGTCGAGATATTTCTCACGAAATCGCAAAAAATATCTGGATATTTTTCACGCTTTCGTATAAAATATCCGCATGATCCCTCGTAAAGACCTCGATAGGCTTCTAAAGCAGGCTACGAATCATTCTCTCAGCATCATCATCGGTGCGCGACAAGTCGGCAAATCCACACTGCTGGGCATGATTCGAGCGCAACTTGCGCAGCAATCTGAAATGTTCAATCTTGAGAATCCCCTTCATCTCTCCTTATTTAATGAAGGATATACCTCATTTATCCGCACGATTCGCACAAAACTCATTTTCATCGATGAATTCCAGTACTGCAGCAACATTTCTTCTATTCTGAAAGCGGTATATGATCTCAATCCTCAAATAAAGATTTATGCGACAGGTTCATCCTCTATGGAGATTCAAACGCATCTCAAGCAGTCGCTTGCAGGTCGAAAACTCGAGACAGTCCTCTATCCTTTGACCTATGGCGAATGGCTCTATCAAGAGGATGCATCGCAAAGGCCGCCTTTATCGCCGCATATCGAGGAAGTCACACCGCCCGATGAGCTCGAAGCGCATCGA
>JAKJFY010000293.1:0-283 GCA_022704665.1 Spirochaetota bacterium
TCTTTGCATGGATAGAACCCTTTTGAATCATTCTTACTCTTTGCATATAGAGGGGTCAAGTATAAACTCGCAGATATTTCATATAAGCAATCGATTTAATCGGTTAACTAAGAATCGATAATGCACTTCTAGGCTTTAAATCCTCAAAAAACAGCGCCCTTTTGATTCTTAAATCGTATGCCAGCATGCTTCAAAGGCGCCTGAAATCTTTATGGAAAGGTAATCGAAGGTAACACATAATCTTGACAAAAGTGCTAACTTTGGCTATTTTACTTTCCGCTGA
>JAKJFY010000293.1:360-699 GCA_022704665.1 Spirochaetota bacterium
GCTGTTAACCACTGGGTCCGGTGTTCGAACCACCGCGGGGGAGAAAATAAGTTTAAGGCCATCCTTATGGATGGCCTTTTTTATAAGATTAGCCCCACTTTAGGCTCAATCTGTGCATATCATGGATTTTTCGAATTTGACTCTTTATGACAAGGGTGATTATATTTTTATACTAGCATTCCCTATAAACAATACATAGAGAAAGCCAATTATTCGAAGGAGCATGAGCAAAGATGAGTGCCGAAGTTACCCTGACCGCGGAAAATTTCAAAAAAGAAGTGCTAGAGTCGAAAATTCCCGTACTTGTCGATTTTTGGGCCGAATGGTGCATGCCCTGCA
>JAKJFY010000294.1:0-329 GCA_022704665.1 Spirochaetota bacterium
AAGCGCTTCTACCAGGTGGCTGCCAATAAAGCCATCGGCGCCGGTAACAAGAATATTTGCTGTAGATAAATTCATTTATTTGCCAAAATTACTCGTAATAGACTTTACAGTCATCCATCATAGCATTTAGTTAATTTTATTAATATCGATACTCAAGCTTTTCAAAATTTGAAAAGCAGAATGTTGGAAAACAAACATGCTCACTTGAGTCAAGGCTCATTAAGAGGACTCTGCTAGCCCCTTTCTCTCTCGCGGCCTCAACACGCTAAGAGCGAGTGGCAAAATGGTACTCACTATTATACTTGCTGGCGCAAATATGAAAGCGCGCA
>JAKJFY010000294.1:339-698 GCA_022704665.1 Spirochaetota bacterium
AGAGCGAGTGTAAAGGGGTTTGTAGGAAGCAAGATAGCGCTCAATAAACATAAAAATGGTGGTACTGCGCCGGGAGAGAATCGCTTGGGGCACACCAAGCCCCGCATAGTTGTCGTAATCGTAGTATATTCGCCCCAGAAAGGTAATGACTACTATACTCGCTGGCGCAAATATGAAAGCGAGCAGAAGCTGACCTCAAGTCCGCTCACGCTGCGGGTGTACGCGTTATCGACATTTGCCGACACGACGAGGTTGACGCCGGTTGGGTGCAATTTTCTGAAGGCCTGCAAACCGTCAGGATCAAAAGCATCTGCATTCCATTTGGCTTCGATTGCGAGAGGAGCCTTCCCCTCGCCCTC
>JAKJFY010000295.1:0-698 GCA_022704665.1 Spirochaetota bacterium
AACTCTATCGCCATTTCATGCAGGTGGCGACATCAGTGCCTGTCAACATACTGCTGTACAATATTCCAATTTATACCGGCGTTAATATAGAACCCGCCACTCTATGCCGCCTTGCGAAGCAGCCTAATATAGTAGGAATTAAAGAGGAGGCAGAATTGAATCCTAAACAAATCACCGCTTTTCTGAACGCTACACCTGAAGAATTTGTTGTCTACAATGGCGATGATACCATGATCCTCGAGGCCTATGCTCAGGGTGGCGAAAAGCGCATCGGGGGAGTTGTGTCAGGATCATCTCACATTATCGGGCATCTTATCAGATCGATGATTGAAGATTTTCTCGCAGGAAAAGTCCAAGCAGCAGCAGAGCAGCAACGGAAGATTTATCCATTTTTGAAATGCCTTAGCCAAAATAATAGAACAAATGGAGCACCACTCTTGAAAGAAGCGCTTCGGCTTTATGGATTCGATGCAGGATATCCTCGCGCGCCACTCATTCAAGGTAGTCCAGAAGAAATTGAGAATATTCGCATAGCCATGGTGGCGGTTGGTGTCTTGAAAGCAGGATAATTTAGCCATTCAAATGGCTAGAAATTGAGGATTAATCTAAGGAGGTTCATTATGAAGAAGTGTATTGTTGCAGTGCTGATTATGTTGCTTGTTGCCAGCACAGCAGTTCTCGCTCAGCAAAAGCCTGTC
>JAKJFY010000296.1:0-697 GCA_022704665.1 Spirochaetota bacterium
GCAGTTTATTCTACCAACCTCATCTAAAGACGAATAGCATAAAACATAGAAGCTCTCATGATTTATCGAAGGGAGAGCTATAAGCTCTTATCTCGTAAAAAGCTCACTTAAAGCCCTTTTTCTTACTTTTTTGTACTTGTTAATCCTTGCTCCATGTCTTATCCTGCAAAATCCTGTCCCTATTTTTTATTCTTACAATTCATGCCAGAATATTCTTGGACTTTTGAAAGAGGCTCCTATCTATAAGAAAAAACAGATTGTACTCGCCTTAAGATTGTCGAAGCGTATGGCTTAGATAGCAAACCTAAATAATTGAAATTGATTACATCAATGATATGTGGAAGCATCTATTGAATATTGGAGCATAGAGTACCAAGTCTAATAATCTAGAGGCTTAGCTGCAAGGCTCAAGTCTACATGGCAGTAGCCGCCAGGATTCTTACGTAGGTAATTCTGGTGATATTCTTCGGCTGGGTAGAAGGGCATGGCTGGCACAAGTTCCGTAACGATGGGTTTTGAGTATTTCTTGCTCGCAGAGAGCTCGGCGATGATTTTTTCAGCTATAATGCGCTGCTCTTCGTTCTGATAGAAGATAACCGAACGATACTGTGTTCCAAAATCAGCTCCCTGGCGGTTGCGCTGCGTAGGATCGTGCATGCGGAAGAAGTGGCGTACAAGTTGGTCGTAACTTATCTCG
>JAKJFY010000029.1:0-23936 GCA_022704665.1 Spirochaetota bacterium
GTGAGACATAAGTCTAAAGCTTCTCTTTCCCCTCTCCCCTCTCATCCTTTCTAGCCACCTTATCTATTAAGATAACGTCCTTATCTAGGATTTTCTTAGTCAGCAAGACCCTGTGCTTTCAAGTATATCACGCGATTCTTAGCTAACATCGCCCATTCGGAATCGCCAAATGATGATACAAGTTGATCATAGGCTTCGACAGCGCCCTTATAATCGCCTTTGGCTTCCTTGATGCGTCCGACATTGAAAAATGCGTGAGGTGCCGCAGGATTATCTTTTTTATAATCCTTGGTAATCAAGATGTAATGTTCGAGAGCAGCATCTATGTTGCCAGATTCCTCTGCGGCTACAGCTGCGAGTTCGAGCGCAATTGGCGCTACATAGGATTTTTTATTTCTCTTATAAGCTTCTAGAGCGGCTTTCTCGGCTTCAGCATATTCTTTTTTATTACTCAAGATAGCAGCTTTTCTGAGCAGGGCTCGCTGAGCTGCAACTGTTTTAGGCCATTTTTTGGCTATAGAGTCCAACTCTGCAATTAGAGAACTCTCTGTTTCAGCTTTTTTTTGTTCATCAGTTTCCTGCGACCACTGTAGCGTTTTTTGGTCAGCCAACTCCATCGCTCTGCTTGATGCAGAAGCAATATTTCCAGACACTGCAGTATAAATTCCGATAGCTACGATGATTAATACTATCGCAATTCCAAGACCAATAATAATCTTTCTATTCTTGCTTATAAAGTCAACAAATTTCTCTGAAGAGCTTTTTTTCTCTTCCTTTTTGTTGTTGGTATGCCTTTCTTCCTTTTGTTCCTTATCTTTTTCTGGTTGTGCTTGCTTAATCTCTTCTTGATTCACACATTACTCCTTATTTTGCAGGATATTGAGCTCTTTGATCAATCGTGACAAGTATGTCCTCTGGATCTTCAAATTGCGAGCGGTCTCTGTTTGATTCCAGCGATTTTGTTCCAGAGCAGATTGTATATAATTCTTCTTAAAGATTGTAATTGCCTCTCTGAGATCTTTCCCGCTAAACTGTTCATTCGCAATGCTTGGCTTTGAGCCTATCATCAGATCATCAGCTGTGATCATTTGTCCTTTTGCGATAAGAACAGCACGCTCCACTGCATTTTCCAGCTCTCTAATATTTCCTGGCCAGCTGTAGCTAAGCATACATTGCATTGCTGATTCAGAAAAATGCATTATTCCTCTGTTTGTTTCCCTTGTATACTTTTTAAGGAAATACTCTGCTAGCGTTGGCACATCATCGAGACGCTCTCTTAAGGGCGGTATTTGTATAGGCAATACATTCAAGCGATAATAAAGATCGCTTCGAAATTCTTGATTCTGTACCAATTTTTCTATGTCTCTATTTGTCGCTGCTATAATGCGCACATCTACTTTTATAGTCTCGTTTGAACCTATTCTCTCAAATGTCTTTTGTTGAATTACTCGCAGAAGCTTTGATTGAAGCCTCAAAGGGAGTTCAGCAATCTCATCGAGAAAAATCGTCCCTCCATCTGCGGCTTCGAATCTCCCTGCCCTATTTTCTATAGCGTCAGTAAATGCTCCTTTTACATGACCAAAAAGCTCGCTCTCTAAAAGGCTTTCTGGTAATGCAGCACAATTGACACGTATGAAAGGCCTTCTGCTTCGTTTTGAAAGGAGATGCAACTGCTCAGCTATAAGTTCTTTCCCAACTCCACTCTCTCCAAGAATCAAAACTGAAGCATCACTCGGGGCAACTCGCTTGACCAGCTCAAGCCGATCATGCATGACTTTAGAAGAAAAAATAAGGGGATGCCATCCTTCGCCTTCCTGAACCTTATGCTGAAGGTAGGCAAGTTCTTGCTCTGTCTTCTCATACTGTCTTGCATTATCAAAGGCAATACCAGCTTGTACTGCAAAAAGTTCTACCCACTCGAGGTCTTCGCTGATAAAAAGGCCATGAGAAGCCTTGTTGATCAGCTCTATGACACCTTCTGTCTTATCTCTTACCTTGAGGGGAACAGCGAGAATAGAATTGGTACTATAAGAGATTTCTCTTGAAACCGTGGGTGAAAAGCGAGGATCGTTGGCTGCATCATTCACTATGATAGAACGTCGGTTCTTGAATACCCAGCCTACAATCCCCTCTGTGGCAGGAACCGATTTTCCCTGGAGCTCAGCACCTCTTGGGCCAAGCGCAATTTCGAATCTTAGGCTGTCTGCGGAAGCATCGAAAAGAGCGAGGCTTGCTGCCTCAGCGCCCACAAGTCTCGCTGCTGATTCAACGATAGTCTTCAGCAAAGAACGAAAATCTGTGTAACTAGAATTAAGTTGCGCGTTGATATCAATCAACGTACGGAATCTATCCGAATCTATTGCCGAAACCATTTCTGCCATTGTGTGAGACTAGACTGAACAAAAGTGCTCAGTCGTTTTCACTATCCTTTGCCTTTAAGAGGTCTCCTAGCGTATAGCCTGCCTCTCCTTCATCTTCCTGAATAAAGCGGGAAATCTCCTCACGCTCTTGTTTTTGAATCAAATCCCTGATGGAAAGCCCTAGTTTTTGGCGTTCTGGATTGAGATCAATTACGACTGCCTTAATCTGCATTTCAGGATGATATTTTTTTAAGGCTTCGTCATAAGATTCATTTCGATCGGATACCAAATCCTGCTTCTTAATCAAGCCTTCGATATTGCCCGGTACTTTAACAAATACACCAAAGTCAGTTACGGAGGATACCGTTCCCTCGACAATAGAACCAGGCTTGTATGTCTTGGCAAAGGAACGCCAAGGATCTTCTGTGAGCTGTTTTACACCTAAACGGATATTTCTTTCCTCAGGACTGCTCTCAAGCACGATGACTTCTATTTCATCACCTTCATGCAGCACAGAAGACGGATTCTTTATTTTTTGTGTCCAAGAGTAGTCGTCTATATGAAGGAAACCATCGATTCCTTCTTCTAATTCTATAAAAGCCCCTGCATTTGTAACCTTGACAACTTTTCTTCTTAGCCTTGTCCCTACTGGATAGCTTTGATCTATTGTGTCCCATGGATTGGGTTGAACCTGCTTAAGACCTAGTGAGACTTTACCAGCTGGGATATCATATCCAAGAATCATACAGTCGACAATATCGCTAGCTTTTAGCACATCCTCAGGCCTTCGAACTTTCTTCAACCATGAAAACTCAGAGATATGAGCAAGGCCCTCAATACCTTCTTCAAGTTCTATAAAGGCACCATAGTCAGTGAGTTTAGTGACTTTTCCTTTTACAATATCACCTACATGATATTTCTCTTCAAAGCTGTTCCATGGATCCGGAGTAAAGTGCTTTAGAGAAAGATTGATGCGTTTCTCTTCTGGATCTAGACGAATGACTTTAAGCTCAATTTCCTGTCCTTTTCGAACAAAATCCTTAGGGCGCGTCACATGCCCCCAGCTCATGTCGTTGATATGCAGAAGGCCATCGAACCCTCCTAGATCTATGAAAGCACCGAAGCTTGTAAAACTCTTTACAACACCTCTGACAGAGTCGCCAATTTGCGTGTTTTGGAAAAAAGCCTCACGTTTTCGTTCTATCTCTTCTTCCATCAGTTTTCGTCTGTTTAGAATGATGTTAATCTTCTTTTCTGAGTACAACCGCTCTAGATAGAACTTACATTGCATTCCAACAAGCTGTTCACTTTTTTCTACACGTTGTACATCTGCTTTACTCAAAGGCAGAAAACCTGATAATCCATGGCCAAGATCGACCTCAAATCCACCTTTTATTTCTTTTGTGATCCTACCTTCTACTGGTTGATGCTCTTTGAAGGCATTTGCTATCGATTTCCAAAAGAGTTTCTCATCGGCCTTCTTCTTTGAAATTATAATATCGCCTGAGTGAGTCTCTTTACGAATTAAGATTACCTTAACAATATCTCCCGTCTTAGGTGGAATATCGCCAAATTCCGATACATTTAGTTTGCCTTCTGATTTGTACCCTACATCTATAAAAACCGTGTCGCCAGCTATTTGGACGACCTTTCCGTCGACTAAATCGCCCTCCTCCAGGCCCTCAAACGATTTGAGGTACTGCTCCTGCAATTGTGCTTGGATATCGTCCTTGGAGGGATCTTGGACGTCCATTCCCACTTCCATATTATCTGCCATGTGCAATCCTTGCCCTTAGAATTTTGTATACTTTGTCATAAACTTGCTCTATGGTCAAGTCAGAGGTATCCAAATATATAGCATCTTCTGCGATTTTAAGAGCACCGATAGGTTTTTGAGCATCGAGCTTATCTCGCATTTCGATATTCTTTCGTATTTCTTCAATTGAAATCGAAGCGACTCCATCTCCTTCGTTCTTGTCAGGAACTTGCTTGCCAAGTCTTTCATGATATCGTCTTTCTGCCCGTATCTTAGGAGAAGCATCCAGATATAGCTTTACATCAGCATCGGGAAAGACGACTGTTGTAATATCTCTGCCTTCGCTGACAACATCTTTACCTTCTGAGATTTTTCTAATAATGGAATTCACTTCAGCGCGAATCTGTGGTATTGCAGAGACCTGAGAGACAATAGCATCTACCTCTGGAGTCCTAAGCTCTTCCGCAAGCCTCTCTTCATCTACAAGGACCGACCCATCGGCCAGATAATCGAAATGGTGTTTTTTAGCAAGGCTTATCATTTTCTCAATATCTCGCCAATCAATACCTTCGCAAAGGGCAAGAAAAGCGATTGCGCGATAAAGACTGCCAGAATTTATATATAAAAAGCCAAGTCTTTCTGCAATCATGCGTGCAATTGTAGATTTGCCAGAGCCGGCTGGGCCATCAATTGCCACTTTCATTGTCCCTTCCCTTTAGCTTTCTGATTCAATTCGCTAAAAGATTTTAGCGCTTGTACTTCATCTACGGTTAGTTCTCGCCACTGTCCTGGTGCTAGGTTTGGATCACGAATGGGACCAAATCGAATGCGCTCCAGCAGTTTTGTATGAAGTTCGAAATACTCTAGCACTCGGCGAATTTCGCGATTCTTTCCTTCTATAAGAACAATGAAAGCGCTATCGGGCCCTGTGACTCGGACAGAGCGGGCACGATATCGTACACCATCAATAATAATTCCCCGCATAAAGCTTGATGCGAAATTTCCTGGAATCGGCACATCAGTCAAGATTCTATATTCTTTTTCAATCTGACCTGAGGGATGCATTAGTTTTGAAGCTAAATCTCCATCATTTGTAAATAGAAGAAGACCACTTGACCATTGGTCCAATCTACCAATGTTGTAAATTCGCTCATTCACATTGCCTGAGATTAAATCGATAGCACAAGGACGCCCGTATGGATCGCTGAGCGAAGAAAGGTAGCCTTTTGGCTTATTTAAAAGAATATATCGAAATCTTTTCCGTTGAGTTACAACGATCGGCTCTCCATCTATCACTATTCTTTCATTGCATATGATTCTCTGCCCAATGGATGCCTTTTCGCCATCAACAGTAACCCTTCCCTCTCTAATCATTTCCTCACAAGCACGTCGAGAAGCTATCCCAAGAGAAGCAAGGTAAGCATGTAATCGGATCGGTTTCTCTTTGGGCTCACTCATCCTTCAGGCGTCTCCAGTCTTGAGAATCTTGTATTTTCTACCTCATCGAGTTTCGGAAGATCTTCGATCGAATTCAATCCAAAACATCTAAGGAATTCCCGCGTAGTCCCGTATTGCATCGGTTTTCCGGGCACATCACGCTTGCCAATCTCTGCTATAAGTTTCTTTTCAAGAAGAAGCCGAACCATTGCATCGACATTAACGCCACGAATAGCCTCTATCTCAGCACGAGTGATTGGTTGAGAGTAGGCAATAATGGCAAGGGTTTCCATTGCAGCGCGCGAGAGTCTCATCTCGTTTTTTCTGCCATAGTAATCCTTTAACTGATCCCAAAAAACTAGCTTGGGAGCAAAAATCCATCCCCCCTCTTTCTTAATTGGAGCAAAACCATGAACTGGTTGATCGAATTCTGAACAAATTCTCTGAAGAGCAAGCGAAGTCTGCTCCGGTGTCATACTGGCAATTCTTGCAAGTTTTTCTTCGGAAATAGGTTCATTTTCAAGAAATAGAATCGCGCTAATTAAGGCAGCCTCAAGATCAAGTTGCTCGTTCATTTGAAGGCTCCATCATCGAATAGGGAATTATCATTATATCGCCAAAGAGCTTATGCTGACGAACACTTATCAATTTGTTCTTTGTCGAATCCAACACGGCGAGAAATGCACATGCGAGATCCATGGCAGAAGTATTTCGAGAAATTAAATCATCAAAATGAAAACTACCCTTTTTGTCCAATAGCTCATATATAAGCGCAATTTTCTCATTGATACTAACCTCTTCATAGAGATCGATTATGCGCTCTGAACTAAAGTTTCGAATCATCGAAGCGAAGATCCTTAGCAAATCCCATGAATCAGCGGGTATCCAAGGATCAATATCTGGATTGTCTGTAAAAGGAAGGGTACGC
The DNA here is from genome assembly GCA_022704665.1 of Spirochaetota bacterium. Taxonomy (GTDB): domain Bacteria; phylum Spirochaetota; class Spirochaetia; order Treponematales; family Rectinemataceae; genus Rectinema. The sequence continues at coordinate 6,482 of JAKJFY010000029.1, forward strand.
TGTGCGACCTTTCTCTCGACAAACCACTCAACCTCCATCTCACGCTGTTCCATAAGCTCAGAGAGTTTCTTGAAGCGATGATATTCTATCAACTGATCGATGAGGTTTCTTCGTGGATCATCTAGTTCTTCGGCTTCATCTTCGGTATTAGGAATAAGACTGCGCGATTTGATATAAAGAAGGGTGGCTGCCATTTGGTAGAATTCTGATATCTCGTCAAGATCCGCGGATGGATCACTATCCAAGCACTGCAGGAATTGTTCAGTGATGCTCGAAATACGAATGTCATTGATATTCATCTCATTCTTTTTTATGAGATATAACAGAAGGTCTAGAGGACCCTCGAAATCGCTTAGGCAGAATGTTCTGCCATTAGAGATGGGAGCATTCTTTTCTTGAATCGAATCATCGCCGAATTCTTTAGTCATTCTGAGTAAGGCCAATCATATCGATTGTCATTCACGGGGTAAATACCTTGAGGCGGAAGACAGGCTGCTAATTCCCGCAGAGAAATGCCAAGCCCGGGATGAATCAATTCGTAATCAAGCTCTAGAAGAGGCAATAGAGCGAATTTTCTTTCCGCGAGACCAGGATGAGGAATTATCAAATCTGGTTCTGCAAATATTTTTTGATCGTATATGAGAATATCTATATCAAGAGTGCGAGGGCCATTTTTAATCTCTTTACTTCTATCCCTACCATGATTTGCTTCGATGCAATGTATCTGGATAAGTAATTCGCGTGGTGTAAGGTTGGTGAAACCTGATACTGCAAGGTTCAGGAAATCTTGTTGATCGCTATAATAACGTGCGCGAGAACGCCAAAGTCCAGAGCGCCGCAACTCAAACAGAAATCCTCCTAGCTCTTGGATGGCCGATTCCAAAATTAAAGAGGAGTCTCCTTTGTTTGAGCCTAGTCCTAGCCAGACTTTTTCCATGATAACAAGCGCTTAAGCCCCTTTTCAAAATATGATTTCAGAACAAATCCTCTGTTCTGATCTTTGAGCTATTATTTTCGGAATTCTCTGTAATGGCAGCTGTATTAAAAGAATCACTTGTTCCAGAAGGGTTTGCTTGCGAGATAATGGCTTCGGTTGTCTTAGACTTATCTGGACTAAATAATATCTCGCGCACTTGTGTTTCAATTTTTTTTGCCGCCTCTGCATTTTGCTCCAGATATGCCTTAGCATTTTCCCTACCCTGCCCTATCTTTTCGCCAGACCATGTATACCAAGCGCCTTTTTTTTCAATTACATTGCACTTCACTCCTGCATCTAGAAGAGAAGCGCTCCAAGAGATGCCTTTACCGAATATTATCTCTAGTTCGGCCTTACGAAATGGTGGCGCAACCTTATTCTTTACCACCTTGACACGTACCCTATTGCCAATTGCTTCTTCGTTCTGTCCTCCTTCGATAGTATCGATCCTTCGAACTTCAATGCGAACTGAAGAATAGAACTTGAGGGCATTGCCACCAGTGGTGGTTTCGGGATTGCCGAACATCACACCTATTTTCATACGTATCTGATTGATAAAAACAAGAATTGTTTTGCTTTTTGAGAGAGTCCCCGCCAGCTTGCGTAAAGCTTGACTCATTAGTCGAGCCTGAAGCCCCACATGCGAATCGCCCATTTCACCTTCAATTTCCGCTTGAGGTGTAAGAGCAGCCACAGAATCTATTACAATTATATCCACGGCACCTGAACGGATAAGCGATTCTGCAATGTCTAGCGCCTGTTCACCATTGTCAGGTTGAGAAATATAGAGTTCATTTATGTCGACACCCAGATTTCGCGCATATATCGGATCCAGGGCATGTTCTGCATCGATAAATGCCGCTATTCCGCCTTTCTTCTGAGCTTCGGCAATTGCATGCAAAGCCAGCGTTGTCTTGCCAGAAGATTCGGGACCATAGATTTCGACGATTCGTCCACGAGGATAGCCGCCTATGCCAAGGGCTTCATCTAGAAGGATCGATCCTGAAGAGATGACATCTATTCCTTGAGCAATCGTGTGAGCTCCTAGTTTCATCAAGGATCCTTGGCCAAATTGCTTTTCGATCTGTAAACGGGCTGCTTCCAATGCTCTCAGTTTCTCTTCCCTCTCCTTCTGTATTTCTGGATTTGTGTCATCTTTCCCCCTCATTGCACCCACATTTTGTCCAAACTTAGGTTCCTGTTCTGTCATCAATTCTGCCGCTGAGCGGTTTTGTTTCTTTGCCATTGCAAATACCCCTTCATCCTCTATGACGCACAAATTGTATCACATGATTAAAAATTCTGCAGCCTCTCTTCAATATATTAGTCACTCATGGCGGATTAATTCAGCGGGCGCAATAGTGGATGATCTGAATGCTGGAATAAGGGATACAAGCGCGCTGACTAGTATTCCAACACATAAGATAAGAATTATATAGGTCCAATTCATGGATATTGGGATTCGTTCAAGATAATAATCAGGGTTAAGTAGGGTTATTGTATAAGAGGAAGGGCTGAACAATCTTGTGAAAAAATTGATCAAAAATTGAATTGTTGAGATTATATGATTGATACAAAGAGATATTACAATACCAACAGCGCTTCCCGATATGCACCCTATAATGCCTGTAGCTGTTCCACCCAAAAGAAAAATGAGCATAGTCTGCTTTCGAGATACACCGAAAGAGCGCAATACAGCTATCTCTGTTCTATGCTCTATTACAAAAGTAGCAAGAACAGAAGCCAAATTGACTGCTGCTACAATGCTTGCAATAGCCATTATGAATATGAGCAAAGATCTGGTGCTTGAAAAGGATTTGAATAAGCCTTGCTCTATATCTCGCCAGGGTCGCACAAGAGTTACTGGATATAGGTTCTGGATATTGTTCATGATTTTGTCGAGATCAGGTCCGTAAGGATCTTTTGTTTTGATTCCGATATATGCATATGCCATATCGGAATTCAAAAGCCGCTGGGCAACTCGGAAATGGATTATGAACCAATTAGCATCAAGTTCGCGATAGCCACTAGACACTATTCCAGCTACTCTGAAAATGCTCAATTTAGGGAGAATTTCTGCACCTTCTGTTTCGCGCAAGGTCATCAACGACACAGTTTCTCCGAGCCCCACACCAAGGGCTTTTGCAAGGTAACGGCCTAGAACTACTTCGTTCTCCTTTTTAGGGAATAGCTCTCCAGCATCGATCTCAATAAACTGTCTGTAGCTTCTATCTAATGTAATTGACTCGTCCAAGCCTCTAATTTGCGCAGAAGTCGAGCCATTGGCCGAAGCAGCAAGGCCCAAACCATCTATCTCTAATGATGCAAAGACAACACCAGGAAGTGCGCTAATTGTTTCTATTCTCTGCGATCGATTTTCTTCATTCAAATCGAAGGGAATACTCATCTGGAGGTGACTTGTTTTGGTTTCGAGATAGCGTTCAGTGATGCCTTTTATCATTCCATTCGACACAAAAATGACGATGTAGAGAGGCACAATGCTTATGCCAATACCCAATATTGCACCAAGAAAGATTCCGTGGCGAGAGCTATGCGCACCTTTTTCTCTAGCTGTTGCTGGTTTTCCCAAAAGCATGCGAAATCCAAGAAAAGAAAATGGCTTAAGTTTAATCAGCTTTATTTGATGCATTCGAATCGGCCTCCCTTCAGGAGGTAGGAAGAACCACCAATGGCGGCTAAATCAGGATCATGTGTGACTATCAAAAGAGTTGTACCCACTGCTTCTGGAAGATCCTGAAGCAAGGATCGCAACTCCTTCGCGCTTGAAGCATCAAGATTCCCAGTAGGTTCGTCCGCAAGGACAATCGACGGAGAATTGATCAATGCTCGTGCAACGGCGACTCTCTGCCGCTCTCCGCCAGATAGCTGTGAAGGATAGTGATCTAGACGCCCACTGAGTCCGACTATATCCAGAAGTCTCCGTGCCTTCTCCCATGCTTCATGCCGCTGTATACCCGCTATATAACTCGGCAGGGCTACGTTTTCGAGTGCTGTGAAATCATTGAGTAAGAAGTGGAACTGGAATACAAATCCGACAATGCTTCGCCTAAACATAGAGAGGGATTTTTCCGAAAGCGCGGATAGATCATAGCCATCGACATGCACATCACCCGAATCGAAGCGTTCAAGGCTGCCCAGGATAGCAAGGAATGTGCTCTTGCCGGAGCCGCTAGGGCCAAGAATTGTGCATATTTCGCCCTTTAACATTTCAAAATTCGCCCGATCGAGAATGCACAATACTTCAGCGCTCGAAGCAAAGGTCTTTGTTAAATCTCTGCACTCTATGATTGGCTTATTCACTTCTTAAAACCTCCAACGGAGATGCATTTCTAAAGCGACGATAGGCTAGATAGACGGCGATGACCGGAAATATAAGCGCAAAACCTGCGATAAGAGCTATATCGGAAACAAAAATTCGAGACGGAATACCCTCTATATAGAATATCGAAGGAGAGAAAACCCTGAGATCAGGCACTCCCTTGACAAGCCCAATATGATACAGAAAAGAGATGAATGCTTCGATTAATCCAATTGCACCATTTATTATCTTATCCACATGCTGAGCAATTGGAATGCCAATAGCAATACCTAATACAGCACCTACCAATCCTACCAAAATCCCCTCTAGCATAAAAATGGTCGATATTGAATGTTGATTCATTCCAATGGCTGCCATTATTGCTAGATCTCTTGATTTTCTAGCTATGCTGCGACGCATCGAGTAATGAATGTTGATAGCTACGACTATAAAAATAATGCCAACCAATAAGAACATCAGGATTTTTTCAGTATGCAGAGCGCTGAAGAAGCTGCGATTGTAGTCTTGCCATGATTCTATATCTATTATTCCCTTTTCATGCTCGAGCATTGAAGCAAAGGATTTAGAGTTTTCTGCATTTATCAGCTTTATTCCAAGAATAGTGGAAGCAGATAAGTTTGCTAAGTTCTTGGCTTTTTGTATGGGCATAATAGCAAGCGCAGCATCAAGCTCGTAGTATCCCGAGCGGAAGAGACTCGAGATTTCAACTCTTTCGGAATACTGTTGAATTCCCTGCTCTGGATCTACATAGGCTCCTCTTAGAGTGAGCGTAGATCCTTCAGATACACCTAAGATCTGCGCCGCTTCGGAACCTAGTATTATCCCCTCCTCTAGGCTCTTGGCTGCAGCTGAAGGAAGAATATTCAAGGCCCTACAATAGCCGGAATCTAGAACTAGATCCTTGGAATCTATCCACATTACCCGAAGCACATTTTGTCTTCCTTCCTGGCCTTGTACGAGTAGATTTGTCTCTATAAAGGGAATCACCGATCTTACCAAGCGATTTTGTCGCAAGTTATCTATAAATATATCAATGCTGCTTTTTTCTATTTTTGCCCTTATATGAAAACTCGTTGTCTCAAGAAGTGATTCTATGTATTGCTGCTGAAGACCATTCATAACGCTAAGGACGACTATTAAGGCAACAACTCCTACCGCAATTCCGAGAGAAGCAAACTTCAATCCAGAGCTATGGGCCGATTTTTTTCCTGTTATCGACCAACGAATTGCAATGCGCAGCAGCGGCTCAAAACGCATTCCTTACAGCCTCCAGCGCTGTTTTTCTTCATCCGAAGCCTTGATCATCGACCTATATACCTCAGTCTCCAACAAAATCATCCAAGTATCTATCGATATCAAAGGCCTCAAGATCATCATACTTTTCGCCTGTCCCAAGGAATACTGTTGGCAGTCCGAATTGTTTGCTTACGGCTATGATCATGCCTCCCTTTGAAGCCGAATCGTATTTTGCCATAATTACGCCGTCTATCTTGACGGAGCCATTAAATATCTCCGCCTGTCGCATAGCGTTTTGCCCTGTTGTAGCATCTAGCACTAAAAGCTTTCGGTAGCTCACATCTCCTGCCTTCTGGCTCACTACACGATCAAGTTTTTCAAGTTCACGGAGAAGATCGGCTCTGGTATGCATCCGTCCAGCTGTATCGGCAATGACGAGACGCGCATTGTTTTTCTTAGCAGCATCTATTGCATCCCATAAGACCGCTCCAGGGTCTGATCCATGCTGTTGAGCTATTACACGAGCTCCTAACCTTTGTCCATGAATCCTAAGCTGCTCAATAGCGGCGGCACGAAAGGTATCGCAGGCAGCAAATATAATGGGCCGGCCTATCCCACTGTTTTCTGCCCATCTTGCTAGCTTGGCACAGCTTGTTGTCTTACCGACACCATTAACACCAAGTATGAGAACAATATTGAGACGCTTATCATCAAACTCGAAATCTGAGATTCTAATAAAGGGACGCATTATTTCTTTCAATTTCCCCCTGGCCTCTTCTGGGGTAGAAATGCTTTCTTTTCTGCAGACACTTTTAAGCGTATCTACAACTTCAAAAGCAATTGAGGCACCGATATCACCCTCAATCAATAAATCCTCCAATTCTTCAAATGCTTCCTCGCTTAATTGACTTCTGTGAAATAAGGCTTTGATTTTGTCCCTAAAATTCATTCTTTCTCCTAACTGTACATATTATTCAGCGAGATGCTCCAAGCATAATACCAGCATTCCATATCGATATTGTTAAAAATGCGGCGGTGACTGCGGCACTCGTCCCAGCAACTATGGCTGAGATCGTCGTTGCATTATTAAACGCAGTATTTCTATAAGCAGCCTCGCGATATATTTGCCACAAGCCAACAGCGACAAAAGAGACCGAAAGACTAATTGCAACTCCTCCTATTGAAGTCTCAAAGGCGGATTGGGCTTTCATATATCTATCTCTATTTTCCCATGGATCAACAGAAGGCAAATCAATTTTTTCAATCGCCAATTCCGAGTAAGCGGGTGAACTTTTCTTGGCAATAAGTGCGCTTTCCTCTATAAAAGAGTCCACAGTCTCTCTAGCAGCATCGAGCAAGCTAAAGACTGAAAAACTGCTTGATAAAAAAGCGTAACACTCCCCTGTCCTCTTTAGAAGAAAAGATCCTAATTGCATATTGCTGTCTTCAATAGTATACATCATAAAGAGAACTGCATCTGCTTTCTGAAGAGAGACTTCCCGAAAGAGAGCAGATTTCTCCTGTATAATCGAACTCCAATTCCAGTTCTTTAGAGTCTCAATATCAATTGCTGTCATTTTCTCGACAGTTGTGCGCGATCGCAAGGTTTCTTCCATAAATCTTGACAAGCCGCTTGATTCTGGGGGGACAGTATTGTTCGCATAATACTGAGGCATGGAAAGCTCATTGTGCACAAAAGAAAGAATCATCATCGAATCTAGGCTTTCTTTCTCTAATGGATCTAGATCATGCATATTCGAGATTTTTAGAGGGAAAACAAGCGCAATAGAACCAAGACCCTGCGAAGGCCCAACCTGAGCAAATATATAAGTATCAATAAGGAGAAAAAGAAATACCATTAATAGGAAAAGGGGTTTATATGTCTTCATCTTCCTCTTCAACAGCGGTGCCCCCTTTCCATTGCCAATGAAGGTAGGCTTCCAAGAATGGATCAAGGTCGCCATCCATTACATTTTGAACATTTCCAACCGAAAACTTGTTCCGATGATCCTTTACCATGGTATAGGGCTGAAAAACATAAGACCTGATCTGAGACCCCCAAGCGATCTCCTTTTTTTCACCAGCAAATTTTGCAGTTTCTCTATCGCGCTCTGCTCTGTAATACTCGTACAGTCTTGACTTAAGGATGCTCATAGCTACATCCTTGTTTTTATATTGACTACGCTCATTCTGACATGTAACTACAATGCCTGTAGCTAAATGTGTAATTCTAACTGCGGAGTCTGTTTTGTTGACTTTTTGCCCGCCTGCTCCGCCTGCTCGATACGTATCTATCCGTATATCCTCTGGTCTTATATCGATTTCGATCGATTCATCGAGAACTGGCATTACTGATACAGAGGCAAAGGATGTGTGCCGCCTTGCGTTTGCGTCGAAAGGGGAAATTCTCACCAGACGATGAACCCCTGTCTCCCCCTTTAGATAGCCATATACATATTCACCTGAAATCTGGATTGTAACTGACTTTATACCGCCCTCTGCTTCGAGAAAGTCCAAAGTCTCGACCTTGAAATCATGCATTTCAGCCCATCGGACATACATTCGATAAAGCATACTGGCCCAATCACATGCTTCGGTACCACCTGAACCAGCATGAATAGTGAGATATGCGTCATTTCGATCTGCCTCTCCAGAGAGCAGTTCAATCACCACAGCTCTGTCAAAACGTGTCTTAATATCTTGAAGACTAGCTTGAAGATCAGCCTCCATGTCCTGCTGATCCTCCTGATGTGCTAATTCGTACATCTCCTCAAGTGTAAGAATATCATTATGCAGTTCTTGCCAAGTTTCCAAGCGATCTCTCAATGTCTTTATCTCGCTGAGGGTTTTCTTAGCCTTGGTCTGTTCTGACCAAAAATCCGGAACATTAGTGAGAGCCTCTAGATCATAGATCTTTTGTTCTATAGAAGGCGCGTCAAAGACGCCCCCAGATTTCAAGAATGTCTTCTTTTATGTCTTCTATTGGTTTTGCAATATCTTCTAACATGCGCCAACTCCTACATCAATATTGTATATCAAATCTATATACTGTCTCATGTTCCCAAGGCGTTCTTGGAAACAGGAAACAAGAAGGGAAATTCTCTTGATTTGGTGAATCAGGATACATCTCTGTTTCAAGACAAAAGCCAGCATATTTGTCATAGATAGAGCCACTTTTCCCAGTTATTGCACTTAGGTTGTTACCTGTATAAAACTGAATGGCTGGCAATGTGGTAGCTACACTAAGACTTCTACCGGTAGATGGCTCAGATACAAAAGCGAAAGGTTTTAATGGCAAGTAATCCTTGTCAATAATATAGCAAAAATCATAGCCATTGCCTACTTCTAAGATATCTCTTCCAATTCTTTTTGGGCATCTAAAATCGAGAGCTGTCCCCTCTACAGGGCAAATCTCCCCTTTTGGAATTAGATATTCATCAACAGGTAGGTACAGGCTTGCTTGCATTTCAAGCTCATGGTCTAAAATGGTTCCTTTCCCCTCGCCAGCAAGGTTGAAATAAGCATGATTGGTTAAACTTATAGGAGTCACTTCATCTGTCTCAGCATAATAATGCAGACGCAATTCTCCTGAAGACGATAAAGAAGCAATAACCTCAACATAGAGTGTGCCTGGGTATCCCTCTTCTCTATCAGGGCTTATTCTAGAAAATCTAATAGCTGGTTCCCCAGAAAATGCTGATAATTCATGATTCCATAGATATTTATCAAAGCCTTTGCGGCCACCATGCAGATGATTGCTAGTGTCGTTTTTCCAGAGTCTGTATACTATCCCATTAAGTGCGAATTGGGCATCGCTTATCCTGTTTGCAAAGCGACCAATAGTTGAACCAAAATATGGGTGCTTTCCTACATATCCAGAGAGCATTGAAAAACCAAGCAATATGTCGTCCTTTTGGCCTTCTTTGCTAGGCATTATAAAACTTACCCATGTTGCTCCCCAATCAGTAAAACTTGCCTGAAAAGGTCCTGCCTTGAGAATGAATAAAGAAACTTCCTCTCCGCTCGAAAGAGTGCCAAAATGTTTTTTTTCTATAGCTGATGTCGCAACATGCATATCTTTCCCCTCTCTATGCTATTATAGAGGGCTTTATCATAGCGCACAAAAAAATAATTCTCGAGACCTCTATGTCAAAGACGATAGTACATTCTATAAAAGGCTTCAAACCAGGCATCAGGAATGAGTCTTCGAATCCATACTGCAAACCGCTCAAACAATGGTCCTATTGTTAAGCGGGCAGGAAAGCGCCTCGATACAGCCAATCCAGCAATCTTTTTGCCCAATTTCGCTGGATCCAATCCATTTATCTCATCATGTTCCTGTACACCTATTACTCTTTCAAATTGATCATAGTAGGGACTTTCGGGCGTTATGATCTTCTTTCTGGAAGCAGTAAACCCAGTCTTGAAATCGCCTGGCTCCACAATGCAGGCTTCGATGTTGAATCTGCGTACCTCATACCTCAACGATTCTACAAAACCCTCGAGAGCAAATTTGCTTGCAGAATAGTAAGCTTGGAAAGGCATTCCGGTCTTTCCTGCTATAGAGCCAACAATAATGATCCTCCCCATGCCCTGTTGACGCATACTAGGCAAGAAAGCAGATACTACTCTCGCAGTGCCAAAGAAATTCACATCAAACTGAGATTTTGCTAAATCGATAGGAGTATCCTCAATCGATCCGCTTATGCCAAAGCCTGCAGCGCATACCAGAAGATCAATGTGACTTTGCTGAGAAAGCACAAAATCTCTGCTCTTGTTTACTGATTCATCGAGCGCAACATCGGTTGGCACATATATAAAATCTTGAGGCAGATCAGGGGGTTGCTGGCGACGTCCGGCTCCATAGACAATATATCCAATGTCAAGCAGCGATTTTGAAATCGCAAGGCCGAGTCCACTGGTTGCGCCAGTTACAAAGGCAATTCGCTTTTTTATAGAGGTCGCTTCCATGTGGGTCACCTCAATGAATAAGATGGTATGCGTCTACTATGATATCGGCAACCTGGGTTGCAGCCCATCGCTCAGTGTCTATTACAAGATGAGCACTAGAGATATCATCGATATCGATATTGTAAAGTGCAAGATATCGGCCCCTATCCTTCGCATCTCTTTCTTTGGTAAAACGATCTATTGCTTCGATATCACCGCCTTCTCTTGCATGGATTCTCTTAACACGTATAGCATGGCTAGCCTTGAGATAGACTTTTAGATCAGCCTCAGGCAGCATCCAGATCGCCAGTCTAGAACCTATCACGGTATTGCCTTTTCGCGCCAGCATAACCTGATGCTCGTCTAGTCTGCGATCATATTCGAGGCTTTCCTGCGCTTTCTTATGTAGCTCTTCAAAGCTTATCCCCATGTCTGCTGCCATCCTGCGAAAAGTGTAATTCACTGGTTCGTAACCAAGTTTCTCAGCAACCAAATGTAGCACGGTTGAGTTGCCGCAGCCTGATTTCCCCGATATCGCAATGATACCCATACCTATTTTACTCCACATTTCTGAGCTGCTCTCTAATGTTCTCGAGAGCGTCTTTCATCTCGACTACCGCATGAGATACCGAGACAAGCATGCTTTTTGAGCCTATTGTATTGATTTCCCTATTCATCTCTTGGCATAGAAAATCTAGTTTCTTGCCACAAGCAGGTTCCTTAGCCATCAATTCGAAGGCATCGATGTGGGCTCTAAGCCGGCCAATTTCTTCATTGATAGTAAGGCGAACAAGTTGCACCGCAACTTCCTGAAGAACGCGGCTTTCATCATAGGTCTCGGATAATAATTCTTTGAATCTAGTTACAATCTGGTCATGCACTATATTCTCGAGCGAGCCGGCTTGAAGTTCTATTTCATTAAGCTTCGATTTCAATCTTTGAAGCTGTCCTCTTATATTCTCTTCTGTGGCTTTACCTTCTCGAATTCGACTCTCCTCAAATTCTTGCCAAGTTTCTTCAAGAATTGGCATCAATATAGGCCAAAAGCTATTCTCATCAATCTCTGTGTTCATATCGACAATGCCAGGGAATTTTGTTATGAGGTCGAGCGATAAGTCCTTTTTTATACTGCATGCTTCAGCAAGCTTGCGCAATTGTTCCGAAAGGAGCGCGGCTGCTTGAAATTGAAGCTCAATATCTTCAAGTGAGAGCTCTATTTTTCTTAACTTAAGAGTACACTCGATCTTGCCTCGAAGTATGCGAGATCCTAAATAATCTCTAATCAAGGGCTCAATTTGAGATGCAGATGGTGGAAGAAAAACTAATATGTCCAAGAAACGATTATTGTAAGATTTGAGCGTAAGAGTGCCTTGAAAATCCTTTTCCAATATTGGACTATGGGCAAATCCAGTCATGCTCTTCATTGTTTTTGCTCTCCTAATACTTCAATTACTTTGATGTTGCTGGTTTTTTATCCAATCTCTCAGCAAGAGCCTTAGCGAGTTTCCAATTATCACCAGCACCTAATGTCAGAAAAATATCACCTGGTTGCAATAGATTAGCAAGAGCATCCAGTGCTTCCAAGGGCTCGTAGGAATAGGCAATAAAGCCTTTATTATCTTCTCTGGTCTTATTCTTATAGTAGGTAATTATCTTTTCCCTGCTATCTTTTTCTAAGTCTATTTGAAAAAGTTCAGGACGATGCTCGCAAAGCTTCTCATAGAGAGTTTTGCCGCTGAACCCTGAGACTGGCTGTTCACGCGCTGAAGCATATATCTTGTGTAACAAGATGGAGTCTGCATTATCTAGAGAAGAAACGAAGTCGTCTTGCAGTGCAATTGTCCTTGTATAGGTATGGGACATAAAATCAACCACAAGCCTTCTATGAGGCCAGAATTTTTTTATTCCTTCAATTGTAGTCTTAATTGCTGTTGGATGGTGCCCATAATCATCCATGATAAGGATCTTTTCGTACTCCCCTATTATCTCACTGCGTCGCTTCGAACCCCTAAAACTCGCCAATGCTTCAACTATGGAACTCCACTCAGATTCCCCAAACGATTTCGATTTGTCCGTTTCATATATCTGCTCGACAAGAGCGATTGCTGCAACCGCATCCTGGACCAGATGCTTCCCCGGCAAATGAATCCTTATCGGAAAAGAATTCTCTCCTAGGATAAAGGTATTAGTCCCCGCCTTGGTCTGAAAATTGCGAATTCTGTATTTTCCATGAGCTAAAAAACCGTACTCTACATATTTGATATCTTTTCGTTTTTGTAGGACAATGTCTGCAACCTCTACAGCGCCCTTCTGATCAGCGCAAAAGATTAGAACACCATTGAGAGGAAGACTAAGGACATACTCCACAAATGCATCGCGTATGCTTTCGTATGTCGGAAAGTAATCCTGATGATCGCTTTCAACTGATGTAAGCACAATCCAAGTAGGCTTGAAGTTGAGAAAATGTTTGCGGTACTCACAAGTCTCAGCGACAAAAAAAGCATCTCCCTGGACTAAAGTACATCGATCGTTAAAATTAGAAATCGCAGAACCGGCTAGCACTGTTGCAGGCAATCCCAATGCTTTTATGATTATGCCCGACAAAGCAGCTGTCGTAGTTTTACCGTTAACACCAGCTATGCCAGCAGACCTACTATTCAAGGAAAGAGCTCCAAGTACTTCAGGATAGCTGAATATAGGTATACCTCGATATGTAGCTGCCTTAAGCTCAGGATTTCCTTCGCGCGAATATGCTGCAGAGTGAATTACAATATCAGTGCTAAGGGGTAAATTCTTCTTGTCGAAGTTCTCAAAAAGCTCTATACCAAGCGAGTGTAGAATACTATCAGTATAGAACACATCAGCCACATCGCTACCTGTAAGGATTGCGCCTCGCTTTTTTAATATCTCTGCAAGTGCAGTCATCCCAGTGCCTTTTGCACCCACAAGGTGAATATGAAGGCCTTGCAGCTTTTCAGGAAATTGAGTCATCTCCATTATTCTCCCATTTTAAAGAAATTCATCTTTGAACCTCAAGACCCTGTTGGATTTAAGATATATATATATCGACTAATTCCTCAATGCTCCAGATGGACAGAGAGAGAAAAAAAGACTGTTCCTTCGGGAGGAATAGATAAGTCCCATCCAATATTGATCGAAAAGCCTTCAAACATCAGAGAATCTGGTGGAACATTCAAAACTTGTGCAGAGACTGCAGGTTTTTGCAAAAAATTTGATTTTGCAAACAGTGAAAATGGCAAATCGGAACGGATTAACACTCTCTCTGCTTTTCTAAGATTGCTAAGCCCGATACCATCGACCATTTCGAAGGAGACTTGTGATTTGAAATCTAAGATTTTGCTCTCTCGATGATGTATTAATTCAATCCTATGATCCTCAAAAACCGGGGTGGCAATAATCTCAGAATTCGTACAAAAGCGAAATAGGCAAGCTTCTGTATTCTTATTGCTCAATTCGTAATCTATACTGAAAAAGTCATTTCTAAATCGATAGGTCTTTCTACAAACAAGCATTAAAAATCGGCCATCAGATCTATCTGAAAATTCTCTGCGAAAAAGAACGGTCGACTCTTCTTTTGGATTTTCCACCATGCTCCAATGCTCTATTGCTATAGAATTTCTTTCGAAGCTTCCTTTGGTGCTTATGTAATCTTTGAAGCAGCCTGTCGAGCATTGATCGTCATTCCATCCACAGGCATAGTTTGTCCCTGTCTTTATAGAGTCGAGTTCGCTTACAGAGGCAAATTCCGATTGCAAATAGCAATTATAAACAGAAGATTGAAATATTGCTTCCTTTAAGCCATCGAAATTGAGATCGTCAAATGATAGATACGAGTGAAATCTGCTCTGCCGTATTGTTTTTTCAGCCTCTATAAGCGAGGAAAAAGCACCTAGCCTTGCTTCTGGAACTAGGATTCCACCGGTGGGGCCAATCCAAAAAAGATCCCCGCATTGAGCTTTCCATATATCATCGATAGAGGCTTTCTTTCTCGATTTATCACCCCTAAAAAGCGCTATCATAGCGGAGGCATAGTTCAATTTTTGATAAAGAATATGTACAAGTGGATGATCTAATACAGATTGCTTAGAAATTTGAATATGCTCTTGATTTTCAATGGGCAATCGATTGATTGTCTTTCTGCAATATTCCTTAAACCGCTGTGAATAGCATTGAGAAAAATATATTATCCTATTGGGTTTTGTGGTTTTATGGAGTTGATTAGGAGTAAGGGTATCATATTCTAGGCAATTTTTCTGAAACCATGCAAAAGTGCGCTCGAAAAGGACATCCGGAGATTCAAGGCCGCTGTTTTCCCAACTGGTGCTTATTTCGTTGCCATCTGCCATAATGATGAATGTCTTGCATTCGGGATATGATTCTTGAAGATCCAAGAGAGTGTTTTCATAAGGTACGAAGCCACTTTCTGAGTCTCTTGATTCAAAAGTGGGAAATATCGTTATCACTTTTCGATGATCTTCCGAAGCGATTGGCATGCATAATTCTCTGCTTCCTTGTTCGTATGAAAAGTATTCTGCAGGCAAAAAAGTATACTGTATTTTAGAGTTCTGTAGGATGGATGGCACAGAAGAGCTCCAAGAATATTCGTAAAGCCATGCACCAGAAGGTCTTTTACCAGTGGTCTTACGAATAAAAGCACTTAGGCTTTCGACCTGTCCAGTCATATCCTGCGTGCTTATAAGAGGCGAAAGTGGATTGTATAACCCACCTCCTAAAAGTTCAACCTGGCCTCTTCTAACCATCTCGACTAGAAGGTACATATATTCGGGATGATTCTCTTCAAGCCATGGGAAAATAGCACCAGAAAAGTAAATTACCGATTTTATGGAGAGGAATTTGTATAGTCCAGAGAGGAAAGGGCGCCACGCACATTGATATGTCTGTTCATACAATGCTTCTGACGCATTATAGGGGAGATGATTATACATCCCTATTACCACTTTGAAGCTCTGCATCGAAGAAATATACTCCTCTAGCATTGAAGAACTACTTAGCCTTATTACATAGAGTGTGCGAGATGCTATAACTCTGTCAAGCATGATCGAAGCACTGGCAGTCGTTGACTCATGGCCTACAAAGCATTATGGTCAATTCGTGGGCAAATTGTTGACCATCACTCTTGGTAGCGATGACGATGGACGGCGTGCTGACAGAATAGTACGAAAGGTGCTCAAAGATACGGCTCTTTCGACAATTTATCGTCTTTTTCGCCAGGGAGATATCAGGACTTCAAATAGCCCCCTAAAGGCTAATGATAGATTAAGAGAAGGGGATATTGTTGAGATAAGGCTCCCCGAAAAAATTTTAAAGAATAGCCAAAGCCAAACAATAATAAAAAGTACCTCGCTTCAAAAAAAGCATTCACAAGGGCCTTATGATGAAATTTCCAGTATCTTGTGGCAGAATAGCCATCTTATCGCTTTTCATAAGCCGAGAGGAATGTTAGTACATGATGGAAATACAAGTCTCGACGCTTATGCCCATAGCGTTCTCTATGATCTATTGGAGCCTTCTGTATCGTTTTCTCCAGGACCGCTTCATCGGCTAGATAGGAACACCTCTGGAATCATAGTATTCTCAAAAACCAGAATCGGCGCGGAGCTTTTCAGCACTGCAATGAGGCTTAGAAAAATTCGTAAGTTCTATATTGCCATAGTCGAAGGAAGGATAGAAGAGTCCATCTTGTTAAAAGACCATATTCTGCGCAATAAAAGGAAAAGGTTGAGTCTCATAGATAATAAAGAAGGCAAAGAGGCGAGCCTTTATGTATCTCCTTTAATGCACAATAAGTTATATAGTCTTTTGCTTGTCGATCTCTTAACTGGGCTCACACATCAAATCAGAGTGCAACTGGCATCTCATGGCTGCCCGCTTGTCGGCGATTCAAAATATGGAGGATCTAAGTTACCTGGAATCAGCAGCTACTTTTTGCATTCATACTGTTTAGGCTTTGTACAACCTCTTTTTGAAGACATGCCTTTGACTATTTTTGATCCTCTTCCTAATGATTTTGGGCTTGCTATTTCTGATTTGTTCAATGTAGATCAGAGAGAAACTGATGCACTCATATCCCATAGGATAGAAAAGTCCTTGGCAATATGAAACAATAGTATATTTCTTTATAAGGAGGCAAAACATGGCCAATCTGACAAATCCTAAGAAATCGCTGAAAATAAAACTGAAATGGCCGCTTGCAATAATTATAATTGTAGCTATAGTAGTCGCATTCTTCCTGCTGACGAGCTTTGTCATTGTAGACCAAACCGAAAAGGCGGTTATTACGACCTTCGGGAAGTACACAAAGACACTTGGTGCTGGACTTCATTACAAGCTACCATTTGGAATTCAAAAGGCCTATTTGGTAAAGACTCAGGTGATCCAAACCGAAGCTTTCGGCTTTAGAACTGTCAAGCCAGGCATAGTTACACAATACTCGAGCGAAAAATTCCCCAATGAATCTACAATGTTGACTGGAGATCTCAATATTGTAGATGTCGAATGGATCATTCAATATCGTGTCACCGATCCAGAAGCGTGGCTCTTTAATGTCATGGATAAGGAAAAAACAATTAGAGATACTTCTCAGACCGTACTGAATATGCTTGTCGGGGATAGAACCATTCTAGGAGTTATAGGTCCTGAACGTCAGAATATCCAGGAAGCCGCAGTCGCCCTTATGAACGAATTTTTCTCTAAATATGGCCTTGGAATCACCGTAACTCAAGTTCAGCTTCAAAATATTGTGCCTCCGGAGGGCGTTCAAGCAGCTTTTGAGGATGTAAACAAGGCGATCCAGGATATGAACCGTCTTATCAATGAAGGCAAAGAGGCGTACAACGCAGAAATTCCAAAAGTGCAGGGGCAAGCTGATCAGATACTCGAGGTTGCACAGGGCTATGCTTCAGAACGTGTCA
>JAKJFY010000002.1:0-93090 GCA_022704665.1 Spirochaetota bacterium
ACTCAGGATTTGGGCAGAAAGAAAAAGAATGCATGGATTACCTCCGTACATTCTCTTTATCGCCCTCCTTCATACATTTTGCTTCAACTTCTTATACAAGGTTCGTAGCAGTAATGAAGTTCTTTTCATAACGGGTCCACGTCAATCGAGGGAAACAACCCTGCCACTGCCTAGCTCCTCAGATAAACCCTTTCTCTCGCTCGAGGATCCCGATTTGGAGTTTCAAGTGGAAAGGGCTATAGCGCGCTATCAACGACTCTCAGTCAGATGCTATTTTCTCAAAATGCAATCATTTGCTGCGGTCATACACAAGACTAAGTTCCTATGGAGAATAGGGGATTCGAACCCCTGACCTATAGATTGCGAACCTATCGCTCTACCAGCTGAGCTAATTCCCCGTAAAGTCCTTAGAAGAAGCAAAACGGAAATTTGGCCATCTACTACTCAAATCTATCAGGCAGTTACCCGCTTTTCGCTTTCTTCTGCTAAAGGCGAATATAAAATATAGCAAAGAGCAAAGGCTATAATCAAGGGCTAGTCGCTTCTGCGCCCATTATAGCCTTTTCTATTTGCGCCGTCCCTCTAGGCAGCAATCAGCTTTCTCTCCGCTATTGGGCCATTTTGCAATCTTTTCTCTATTGGTCTCTTTTGGCTTTTAGCTTCTCTTGCTTATTTCTCTTTTTCTTGTCTGCTTTCTTATTCGACTATGGTCACCCAGCCGAATGGGTCGGGCATTGAACCGGTCTGAATTCCCAGCAGAAGCTCGCGCAGCTTGGTCGCAAAGGGACCGACATCCTCTCCAAGGAAATAGTCTTTTCCTTTATAGTTGATATTGGAGATAGGGCTTATGATAGCCGCAGTGCCCGTAAAGAAAGCTTCATCTGCGAGCCCTTCGTCAGCAAACTTCCCAAGTCCGAGCACACGGTCGAGCTCGAGAGGTGCAAAAACGACCTCGATATCGAGCAATTCTCTGGCAATGCGCATTACTGAATCGCGAGTTATACCGGGAAGGATAGAAGGAGAGTCCGCAACATAAAGCACACCCTGCTTTATCATAGCAAAATTGGCGGTGCCAACTTCTTCGACATGGGTCCCAGTCTGGTTGAGAAAAAGCAAATCGTCGAAACCTTGGTGCTTTGCCTCATAAGTGGGAAGAAAGCAAGGAGCATAATTCCCTGCGGCTTTTACCCAGCCTGTACCCTTTGCCGCAGCCCGCTGAAAGTCTATCTCGACTTTTATACTGACCATAGAGCTTCCCTTATAATGCATGCCAACTGGGACAGTGGTGACTAGGAAAACTGTGGTATCCGACGGAGCGGGATTGAGGGTCATGCCGACTCCTGCCAGAATTGGTCTTACATATAGGGCTCCTTTGCCATACGGCGGCACATAGTCGGAGTTTGCTTTAACGGTTTCGATTACAGCTTCGCGATACATAGCTTCTGAAGGAGCTGCAAGCATGAAGCGCGCGGCACCTTTTGTCATACGCGCTGCATTTGCGTCGATACGAAAGAGTCTGATTCTGCCATCTGGACCGCGGTTGGCCTTCATTCCTTCGAAGAGTTCCTGCCCATAGTTGAGGCAGCAAGCAAGGGGAGGAATAGATATGTTGCCATTAGGTACGATCGCTATGGGTTCGAAGATCCCATCGGAAAAAGCTACACTTCCTCCAATGAATGGTGTGATTATTCCTCCGAAACCCAGCTTGTCCCAATCAATTGCGGAAAAGGCCGTGGGGACGATAGTGCCAGATTGGACCATTGATTCAAATCGACTCATAAGAACCTCCCTGAAAATTTTCGAATGATAGCGCACAATGCGTAATTGAGACAATAGCAGAATTCAATAAAATGCAAAATGAGCTCATATATATGCAATGCTTTTATGCGGTACTGATCGATCGAATGGCAGTTTCCTAGAAAGTTGAAAAGCTGATAACCGCGCATTTAGAGGTGCATTTAAAAGCGCATTAAGATCTTGTGCAAAGCTGTCTTATACAAAACCAATCAGAGCTGCAACAATCTTCTATTGACTGACATTTTCTGAATGGAGTATCTTAAAAGTCTAGCGGGGAGTAGCTTTCTGCGTTTGAAGCGCAGGTGCGAAAATCGTCAAGACGGAGCTTTGCTCCCGGTTTTCGCGGATCAAAAATGATTGAGCAAGACCGCACGGTGTTATGGCCGTGCGGTCTTTTTTTTTCGACTGAAGAGTGACCAAAAACGGCTAGGAAGTTGGCTGCAGGCGAAATGCTATTGGCTTTTCAAAGGAGGATACCTTGGACTTTTTTGTGCTCATTGTGCTTGTATTGATGTATCTGGGAATCATTTTTATGCCTTCAAAAAAAGCATACATTTCTCTGGGCGCGACTATCGTGCTCATCGTGGGAGGCGCAGTTACTCCAGCACATGCCTTTAGTTCACTTGTAAACTGGAATATTCTGCTCATTTATTTGGGCAGCCTCATACTTGCCGAGCTTTTCATCTATTCGAGGATTCCTGCTTTTATCGCCCAGCGAATTGTTGAGCGCTCTCCTTCGATAGGCATCGCCATAACTATCATTCTTTTATTGACAGGGCTGCTATCTGCATTTGTCGAGAATGTTGCTACGGTGCTTGTAGTGGCACCTATCATGATTGAGCTGGGAAAGCGGGGCCAGAGAAATCTTGCTCCGCTCATGATCGGACTTGCGGTTATGGCGAATTTGCAGGGCACTGCGACTTTGGTTGGCGATCCTCCTTCTATGCTCTTTTCTAACTTTGCGGGCTACTCGTTCAATGACTTCTTTTTCAAGCTTGGGAAGCCTTCGATTTTCTTTGCCATCCAGATTGGAGCAATAGTCGGAGCACTTTATTTCTATTTCTATTTTAGAAAAGTTGAGAGCGATATCAAGGCCTTGCCGCCAGAGGGCATTGTATCATGGTTTCCATTGGTCTTGCTTCTGTCTATGATCGGAGGCCTCGCTCTGTTTTCCGCTATCTCAGCCCGAGGTGGAATCCATCCCGCAAGTGGAATTTTCGTTCTTGTGCTTGCTTTTGTAGGGCTAACATGGCTCGTCTTTGCAAAGAAGGAAAAGGAAGAAGCAAAAAACCTTATCCTCCATCTAGACTGGATGACACTCGTTTTTCTCGTTGGCATTTTCATCGTAGTGGGAGTATTAGCCGAATCGAGCCTTCTAAAACAGCTTGCAGAACAGCTAGCCCAATGGGTTAAGGGTGACGTCTTTTTGGCTTTCACGCTGATTATAGCCATATCTGTGCTTATTTCGGGATTTGTGGATAATGTGCCGTATATTGCGGCGATGCTTCCTGTGGCGAGCGCGCTTGCAGAGGCAATGCAGGTCCAGCCAGATCTGTTGATGTTTGGCCTTCTCATTGGTTCTTGCCTTGGCGGAAACCTGACACCCTTTGGCGCTTCCGCCAACATCGTTGCAGTAGGGCTTTCGGAAAAACACGGATCAAAGGTTAGTTTCTGGAACTGGGTCAAGCTTGCGGGTCCCTTTACTATCATAACGACTATCGCAGCATCGGCCTTTATTTGGCTCGTGTGGGCTTGAAGTATTTTATAGTATTTCATAGGGCCATAAGATTGGGTCAGACGCGCACAATAAGATCGGCTGATAGCTAAGATTTATGGGCAGGCGGCTATCGGTCAAGATTCAAAATGTGCCATTTGCTAGGATTCGAGGACAGCTTGACAATCTATCCATATCGCGATAGATAGTATTATGGCTAACGGAGGAAATCTTTATAGGTTCGAGGTTCGAACCAGGGGAGCCGGAAGCCCGCGCATAGAAGCATTAAAAGCGGATGTGCGCGCGCTAGGGATGGGGATACTGCGCAGTGCGCGAGACATCGCGCTCTACTTTGTGGAAGGTGATTTAGCGCCCGAGGAGCTTTGTCTTCTCGGGCGTTTTCTTTTATCCGATCCGGTGGAGGAGACATTTGTATGGCGAGAAGTGTCGCGAAATGCATTACATGGTCCAATCTCAAGTCCGGATTCGGTCTGGATCGTAGAGATTTGCCGAAAGCCCGGAGTTACGGATGCTGTCGCCAACGAGCTTGTCAGAGCAGCGCGGGAGACGGGTATTTTAGGTCTCAATAGGGCAGCGACAGGTATCCGCTGGGAGCTCGAGGCAGACTGGCTCGATGAAGCTACACTCTCAAAGCTGACCAGAGTGCTTCTAGCGAATTCGGTGATAGAGCGTTGGGAGTTTGGGGAAATCGAACCTGTTTTCCCAGAGGAACAGCCTTTTGTTCCAGAAGTCGAGTGCTACGATCTTAGAAACATGGATGACGATTCTCTGCTCTCGCTATCTTCCGAAAGGCGACTAGCACTCGATCTTGCCGAGATGAAGGCCATTCGAGCTTGGTCTATCGCAAAGGAACATAAGATTACCGATGTAGAGCTTGAAATGATCGCCCAGACATGGAGCGAGCATTGCGTGCACAAGACCTTCAAAGCCGATATCGAGGTAAGAAGCGATTCAAATTCAAGCGATGGAAATTCACCGTATCCAAGCATTATACATAGCATCTTCAACACCTATATCAAAAACACTACCGAAGAAATTGGAGCTCCGTGGGTAAAGTCCGCTTTTGTCGACAATGCCGGCATTGTGAGCTTCGATGACCAATGGGACATTTCATTCAAGGTGGAAACACACAACCATCCTTCCGCAATCGAGCCTTTTGGGGGCGCCAATACAGGAGTAGGAGGAGTTATTCGCGATATTATGGGTGTCTCAGCAAAGCCGATAGCGTCGACCGACATTCTTTGCTTTGGGCCTCCTGATATGGTGGAAAAAGACTTGCCTCAAGGGACGCTGCATCCACGCCATGTAGCGCGAGGCGTTGTTGCTGGTGTCGAGGATTATGGCAACAAGATGGGTATTCCCACTGTCAATGGAGCGGTTCATTTTCATCTTGGCTATGCGGCAAATCCGCTTGTGTACTGCGGCTGTGTGGGGCTTGCGCCTCGTGGCATACATCGAAATAGGCCAGAGCCAAGCGATCGTGTGATAGTTCTGGGAGGGCGAACAGGCCGAGATGGCATTCGCGGAGCCACTTTTTCTTCGATGAAGATGGATGGTTCTACTGGAGAAGTTGCCGGCGCGTCGGTACAGATAGGAGATCCTATTGTCCAAAAAAGAGCCTTAGATGTGCTTCTAGCGGCGCGCGATGCAGGACTATACGATGCGGTGACGGATTGTGGGGCAGGAGGGCTTTCTTCTGCGGTTGGAGAAATGGCACGAGAGCTCGGGGCGGAGATCGAGCTTTCTGGTCTTGGCACCAAATATCCCGGGCTCGCCCCCTGGGAGCTCTGGCTGTCCGAGGCTCAAGAACGTATGGTCTTAGCCATACCTCCTCGACATGTCAAGGCTTTTTCGGAGCTATGCAGTATTTTTGAATCCGAATTTTGGGATATTGGAGCATTTGGAAGCAATTCAGAGCTGAAAGTGAGGATGAAAGGCGAGCTCGTACTCGATCTGGACATGGTATTTTTGCATCAAGGCTTACCTAAAAAGCTGCTTGTGGCGGAGGAACCACTACAAAAATCGCTACAAGAACCATTACAAAAATCGCTCAAGACAAATGTGGTCGATCTCAAAGGCCAGTTTCTAAAACTGCTTGGCAGCCAGGAAGTTACCTCGCGCGAGAGAATAGTGCGCCGCTATGACCATGAAGTGCAAGGCAATAGCGTTATCAAGCCCTTCGTAGGTGCTTTCTGCGATTCGCCTTCGGATGCGGCGGTTCTAAAGCCTCGAGAAGCAGCCGGAGAATGGGGCATGGCGCTTTCCAATGGTTTTAGGTCGGACTATGGTGAACTCGATCCTTATCGGGGTGCATGGGCTGCAGTGGACGAAGCCATGCGGAACATAGTGGCAAGCGGGGGCGATCCGCGGCGGACCGCAATTCTCGATAATTTCTGTATGGGAGATCCTAATGATCCTGGAGTAATGTGGTCGCTTTTGGAGAGTGCGCGGGGCCTGAGAGAAGCGGCCTTGTCCTTTCATACTCCAATCATCTCTGGTAAAGATTCCTTCTACAACGAATACATGGGCGCTGACGGAAGCAGGCATGCCGTTCCGCCGTCGCTGCTTGTATCGGCATTGGCCTTTGTGCCCAAGGTTGAGCGGATAGTGACTACTTTTCTTAAGCAGCCAGGCGATTCGATCTGGCTTGTGGGAGATTTTAAGCCCGCTGCAATATGGGAAAACGAAGTGCCCGACATAAGCCCAAAAGCGCCGAAGGTCTATGGCGCCTTGTTCGACGCGATTCAAGAAGGGGAAGTGCTCGCTGCGCATGATCTCTCCGAAGGAGGCCTTGCTGTAGCTCTTGCGGAGATGTGCATTGGAGGAAGACTGGGCGCTCGGATCAGGCTGCCCGATATGAATAAAAAGAGGAATAATCCCATAAGCGAGACCATGGAACAAGATAATATTCTTGGAGCCTCATGGCTTACTCTCTTTGGTGAGACGATGGGTTGTCTTTTGGTCGAGGTAAGTGCCGGAAAAGAAGAGCAATTTGCGGCGCGATTCGCTATGAATTCTTCAAATGCGCGCCTAGAACAAGAGAATCTAGCTAAGAGGCTTGGCGAAGTATCGAAGGGACCTTCTCTTGAAATTGGGGATCCATTTCTTTTCTCGGTTTCCATGAAGGAAATGCTCGAAGCTTGGAAAGGCGCAAGCCAGGAGTTGCTTACATGAAAGCGATTATTCTCAAGGCTCCAGGCACCAATCGAGATTACGATGTGCAATCTGCCATAGAGCAAGCCGGAGGTCATGCTGATATCCTGCCTATTTCTCGTCTTCGTGGTGATGCAAGGCTTTTGCGCAACTATGGTATGCTCGTCATTCCGGGAGGCTTTTCTTATGGCGATGCGTTGGGGGCTGGAAGGCTGTTTGCTCTTGATCTTTCGTGCTTCTTTGCAGAAGAAGTAGGGCGCTTTATAGAATCTGGTAAGCCGGTACTAGGTATTTGCAATGGCTTTCAGGTATTGGTGAGAGCAGGAATACTGCCGGGAAAACAATTTGAACCCCATAGATTCACTCTTGCGCAGAATGAGAACGGGAGTTTCGATTGCAGATGGGTGCGCCTTATGGCGCCAGCTTCTAACTCTATTTGGACAAGAGGGATCGATTTCCTTTTCTGCCCGATAGCGCATGGCGAAGGGCGCTTCAGCGTAGACTCGGCTGAGGCCATTGAAAAGTTAGAGAAAAAAGGCTGTATCGCTCTCCAATATACAGATTCTTCGGGTGAGCTCGCCCATGGCAGTTTTCCTGAGAATCCCAATGGATCGATAAGAGATATTGCGGGTATCTGCAATCCAAAAGGCAATGTGCTAGGACTAATGCCTCATCCCGAGAATGCGGTTTTTGAGTGGCAGACTTTGGCTCTGGCTGGCCGCAAAGCGAGTGGCGCACGCAAGCTCTTTGAAAATGGATTGCGGTATGCGGCTTTGTGAGAAGGAGGCAGCATGGTTTCGGAGGATCTAGTAAGGCAACTTATGACAATTGCTTTTCGAGGTACAGGCAAAGCCGATGGAGAGGGTAAGGTCAGGGAATGGTGGGAACTGTTGGGCAATAAGAGGCTCATAGCAACCACGGACAGAATCTCTGCTTTTGACAGGGTGCTTGCAGCCGTGCCTTTTAAGGGGCAGATCCTAAATGAGCTTTCAGCCTTCTGGTTTAGAAGAACTGAGGATATCATCGCCAATCACTTGCTCTCTTTGCCCGATCCTAATTGTTCCGTGGTCGAGGAGACAAGACCGCTCCCGATCGAAGTCGTAGTTCGAGGTTACATAACCGGAGTCACTTCCACGGCTCTCTGGAGGCGATATGAGCTAGGCGAGCGAATAATCTATGGGCAGCGTTTTCCCGAAGGTATGCGCAAGAATGAGAAGCTTCCGCATCCAGTTATCACGCCCACAACAAAGGGTGGTCCTAGTGGCCACGATGAAAGGCTCGAACCTCGAGAAGTAGTAGAAAAAGGCTACTTAGATGCGGCCATATGGAATGATGTCCAAGATGCGGCTTTTGCGCTTTTTTCTAGGGGAACGGATTGTGCCAAGCGTGCTGGCCTTATCTTAGTGGATACCAAATATGAATTCGGCATTGCTCCTGACGGTTCGCTCATGCTAATCGATGAAGTCCACACACCTGATTCATCGCGCTTCTGGCTTGCTTCGAGCTATGAGGAACGATTCGAAGCGGGGCTCGAGCCAGAAAGCAGAGACAAGGAATTTGTACGCCTCTTCTATTCAGAATTAGGTTATCTAGGAGATGGAGACATACCCAATCTTCCTGCTTCGGTGTGGATTAGAACAAGCCTTTTGTACCAAGAATTATATGAAAAACTCACTGGCCTTGCCTTTATGCCTTGCTCTTACCCCGCGGAAGAACGCATTATGCGAATCGTAGAAGAGCTAAAAGAAAAGAACGCGGCTCGGAGGATATAAGATGAATCAGAGCAGAGTCATCGTTTTTGCGGGATCGCCTGCTGACAAAGCACATTTCGAAGCGATCCAGAAGGCTCTCGAAGCATTCGGAATTCTGTGTCTAACTCGCATTGCATCTGCGCACAAGACCCCTAAAAGGCTTATAGACATGATCAAGAGCTACGATTCAGAAGGAATTCCCACTGTGTATATCACTGTTGCAGGCAGATCGAATGCGCTATCGGGCTTTGTCGATGCCGCAACTCAGTATCCTGTTCTAGCTTGTCCACCTCCTTCGGAGCAGTGGGCTACCTACGATATTTGGTCGAGCCTCCGCATGCCTTCTGGTATAGCTTCCGCTCTAATTCTCGATCCGATCAATGCAGCTCTCTGCGCTGCAAAGTTGCTCGCTCTCAAAGACGAATCATTGCGTGAAAACATTCGCCGATTCCAGCAGCAACAGATAGATCGACTTATCGAAGAAGATCGGCTCATAGAAAAGAGCGAAACAATCGAGAAAAAGAATATGCAAGAGAGGCCTCGTACATGATAAAACAGAAAGAGGCTAATGAGGCCTATGGCGCTAATGAAGCCTGCGGTGTTAAAGAAGCCTGTGGCGTTGTGGCGGTCGTAAGCGAGGAAGCGGCGAGATTGGCCTTTTTTGGTCTCTTCGCTCTTCAGCATCGTGGCCAGGAATCCGCAGGCATCGCCACTCTCGACGAAGAAAATATTCATCTACACAGGGATGTGGGTCTTGTATCGCAGGTCTTCAGGGATCAGAACCTTTCAGGCCTTAAGGGGAATATCGCGATAGGCCATACTCGTTACTCGACAATGGGAAAGTCGAGCGCCCGCAATGCCCAGCCTCTCCTCATCGATACGCAATATGGACCTCTTGCATTAGGACACAACGGCAATATAGCCAATGCACCAGAGCTCAGGAATCAGCTGCTTGCAAGAGGGCTCGGTCTCATGACAGGCTCGGACAGCGAGCTTCTAGCCATGATGCTTGCAGGAACGCAAGGAGCGAATTGGACGGAAAGAATCCTAAGTGCAATGCAATTTTGGATAGGTGCGTATTCGCTTGTTCTCTTGACACAGGAAGGAGTCTTTGCCGTGAGAGACCCTTGGGGCTTTAGACCACTCGCCTGGGGTAAAATAGCTTCGGGTGGCTATGCTGTCGCTTCGGAGACTTCAGCTCTTAGAGTCATGGGTTGTTTGGAAATCGAGGAAATTCCACCAAACACAGTGCTCCATATTACCAAGGATGGAGTCGTAGAGCGCGCCCATGCTGATATCAAAGCTCAAATGGCCGCGTGCAGCTTCGAATATGTGTACTTTTCCAGGCCAGATTCTGTGTGGAATGGTAAGAATATCCATGCGATTCGTCGCAAGCTTGGTGCCATACTAGCTGAGGAGGCACCGGCAGAAGCCGATCTTGTCATTCCTGTGCCTGATTCTTCGATTGCAGCAGCCATAGGATATTCCCAGCGATCCGGTATTCCCTTTGGCGAAGGACTTGTAAAAAACAGGTACATTGGGCGTACCTTCATCGAACCCACAAAAGCATTGCGTCAGCAGGGAGTAGCGCTAAAATTCAGCCCGCTCAGAGAGACTCTCGAAGGAGCTCGAATTGTGCTGGTCGATGATTCAATAGTCCGTGGTACAACAACGGCTCCGATAATTTCGCTCTGCCGAAAGGCTGGGGCTCGCGAGATTCATCTCAGGATAGCTTCGCCCAGAATTCTCTATCCTTGCTATATGGGTGTCGATATGGGAACCAAAAGCGATCTTATGGCAGTAGGCAGGAATCTTTCTGAGATAACAAAGATTCTTGGCGCCGACTCCCTTGCATATCTCAGCATAGATGGGCTCTCGCATGCTATTGGCATCGATGGGCTGTGTATGGCTTGTTTCGATGGGAATTACCCCATACCAGTGAATGAGAACTTTAGAAAAGAATGCTTCGAGTGCGTTGCAAAGGGGGTATTATGAAAGTGCTACTCGTCGGTTCGGGAGCGAGAGAACATGCACTCGCAATCGCGATAGCAGCCTCTGTGGAATGCGAAAAACTTGTCATTGCGCCAGGGAATGCGGGCATGGCGGATGTAGGAGAGATAGCGAATATCGATTTACAGGATATAGAAGGCCTCTGTTCTCTTGCTGGGAATATTTCTGCCGACCTCGTCGTGATTGGGCCAGAAGCACCTCTTGCCGCAGGTCTTGTCGATCGGCTTACAGAGCGTGGAATAGCCTGCTTTGGGCCATCTGCCAGAGCAGCGCAAATCGAGAGCTCTAAAGCTTTTGCCAAGGCTTTTATGATGAGGCATGGCATTCCCACAGCAGAAGGCCACAGTTTCACAAATCCAGAGAAAGCAAAAGCCTGGGCTTTGGATTTTGGCAGGCCTTTGGTTGTCAAGGCTTCCGGCTTGGCTGCCGGCAAGGGTGTGATTGTACCAGAGAATTGGAAAGAGACCGATGCTGCGATAGAGAGATTGGCATCCAAAGGAGAAATAATCCTTGAAGAACGCTTAGAAGGTGAAGAGCTTTCTCTAATAGCTATCTGCGATGGCAGAGATTATGCTGTATTGCCCGCAGCAAGAGATCATAAACGCCTTTTTGATGAGGATAAAGGTCCTAATACTGGAGGCATGGGAGCCTATTCTCCAGCCTGTTCTATGGAAGATGCCGAGAAACTTGCTTGTATCGTAATCGCTCCTGCTCTCGCTGGACTCCATGAAGAGGGATATCCATATATCGGAGCACTCTATGCAGGGCTTATGCTCACGGCCGAAGGAGCAAAAGTGCTGGAATATAATGCCCGTTTAGGGGATCCTGAAGCCCAGGTAATCCTACCGCTCTTCGATTCCGATATTCTGGCTTCGTTGGCAGCCTGCGCCCATGGAAGGCTAAGCGATGCAAGACCGCGGTTTAAGGAAGACCATGCGGCTTGCGTGGTCTTGGCCTCTCGAGGATATCCCGAGCAGCCTATAAAAGGAATGCCCATAACAATAGCCGATCTTCCAGAGAAGGCCATCTGCTTTCATGCGGGGACAAAACTTGAAAATGGACTGCTTGTGAGCTCTGGAGGCAGGGTACTATCGGTAGTAGGAATAGATTCGGCTCGAACCGAAGCACTTGAGACGGCATATAAAGCAGTTTCGCAGATCCATTTCGAAGGCATGCAATTCCGCCGAGATATAGGCTCTAAGGCTGAAAGAGTCGAGTGCTTTGTTAGAAGCGCGCTTTCCATAGGGAGAACAAAGTCAAGCGCCTGTAATTGGGCCGAAGGAAACATTCAGTCAAGCGCCTATGCTCGGGCCGGCGTCGATATAGATGCTGGCAATATGGCTGTTGAGCTAATGAAGAAAGCCGTACGGTCGACCTACAATTCCAGAGTAATCGAAGGGATTGGCGCCTTCGGTGGGCAATACGATGCCTCAGTCATCAGAGATTGCAAAGCTCCGGTGCTGGTCGCCTCCACCGATGGAGTCGGTACCAAGACCAGCCTGGCTCTTAAGCTCGATAGAATGAGCCATAGCACGCAAGATGGGCTAAGCGAACTTAAAGCTAAGGGAAATAGTGAGCCTAAAGAAAAGAAGAGTAGTTGGCTGGCAGGACTTGGCACTGACATGGTCAATCACTCTATCAACGATATCCTGGTGCAGGGTGCCCGCCCTCTCTTCTTTATGGATTACATCGCCGCAGAAAAGATCGATCCAGCAAAGGCAGCAGAGATTGTCGAAGGAATGTCCGAAGCTTGCCGAGAGGCGCATTGTGTGCTTCTCGGAGGAGAAACTGCCGAAATGCCAGGTACATACCGCGAGGGGGAAATGGACATCGCAGGTACCATAGTGGGAATCGTCGAAAGAGATAGGCTTCTTCCGCGCTCCGATATAGCGCAAGGCGATGTTCTAGTCGGATTGGCTTCTACAGGCCTTCATACCAACGGCTATTCCCTGGCAAGATCCATAACTGCTTCTATGAACCTGGAGGAAATACAGCCGGAACTGGGCGAAAGCCTCGCATCTGCCCTTTTACGGCCACATCGATCATATTTTCCTTTGCTAGGAGCAATACTCGAAGTAAACCCAAACCCGATCAAGGCTCTAGCTCATATAACCGGCGGTGGACTCTTTGAGAACATTCCCCGCGTGCTTCCGCCTTATCTCGATGCGCAAATAAGTGTGAAGAGTTGGCAATGGCCAGCGATTTTTTCGCTTTTGCAGCGCTGGGGAAATGTGTCGGATGAAGAAATGCGGAGGGTCTTCAATCTAGGAATTGGTATGGTGGCGATATTGGAAGAAAGCCAGCTCGATTCTTTCTTAGCCATGCTGCCTGAGGCAGCTTACGTGATTGGGAAGCTCGTCGAGGGTACAGGGAAAGTGGTATTTGCATGATGATCGAATTGGATGATAATCGAATATCTGATAGTGTTCTTCGCATTGTCGTCATGGCTTCGGGAGAGGGGAGCAATTTGCAGGCTTTGATCGATGCCATCGAATCAGGCCAAATCGAGAATATGCGTATTGAGGCTCTGCTATGCGATCAGCCAGGCGCCCACTGTATCGAAAAGGCAATTCGACATGGTATTTCTTCGCATATTCTGCCAGCTCCCCAGAAGTTAAAGCGCTCTTCTCCCGAGCGTAGAAGCTATGACGAGAGGCTTGCGACAATAGCAGATTCCTACAAGCCTGATTTTATTTTTCTATTGGGATGGATGCGACTTTTGGGGCAGGCCTTTCTAGGAAATTTTCAGCGCAAGGTCATCAACTTACATCCCGCTCTACCAGGAACATTCCCTGGCACAAATGCAATAGAAAGGGCTTTTGAAGCTTTCAATCAAGGAAAAATCACAAATACCGGCGTCATGCTGCACCTTGTGCCAGATGAGGGTATCGATTCTGGGCCTGTGCTGAGTGTTGTAGAGGTGCCTATTTATAAAAGCGATACATTGAGCATTCTAGAAGAACGAATCCATAGCGTCGAACATCGGGAAGTCGTAAAGCTAGCTCAGAGGCTCGCATACAATCGAGGCCTGGAAGAAATTCAGGATCGAGAAATGCGAGAAGCGCAGGGAGCGCAGGGAACGCAGGATCAGGAGATATTGAGAGAAAAGGAGTCGGAGCATGCCTCTCGCATTGATATCGGTATATGAGAAATCAGGGCTTGTGCCCTTTGCAAAGCGGCTTGCAGCTTGTGGCTGGCGCTTTCTCGCTTCCGGAGGAACTGCTGCAACCCTCAAAGAAGCTGGGCTAGAGCCAATAGACATTGCTGCTTATACGGGTTCACCGGAGCTTTTGGCCGGAAGAGTGAAAACCCTCCATCCGGCAATCCATGCCGGAATTCTTGCACGACCATCAGATGAAGATTTCGCGGAATTGCGTACTCATGGTTATGAGCCCATCGATCTCGTGGTGGTTAACCTCTATCCTTTCGAAGAGACGGTTCGAAGGCTTAAGGCTGACGCAAAAGCACTTAGTGAGAAAGGGATAGAAACAAAATCAAACGTACCGTTAGCAGATACTAGGGCACCGTCCGCCGATGAAAAAAGGGCATTTACCGATACTACTGCAGATGCCAATCCTGCTCCGATTGTGCCAAGCGCATCTCTTGCCGAGGCGGAGATAATTGAACAAATCGATATTGGCGGGGTTGCCCTGCTCCGCGCCGCAGCGAAAAATTATGCAAGAGTAGGCGCCTTGTGCGATCCAGCCGATTATGACCTCGTTGCATGCGAAATAGAGAAGGGAAGCCTATCATCTTTTACTTTGCGAGCGCTTGCTGCTAAAGCCTTTGCTCGAACTCGAGACTACGATACTGCAATTGCAGCATGGTTTGCAGAGAGCATTGCCGAAGGGCCTATCTCTGGTGATTCCATGATGCAAGCTCCCCAATTGGCTTCATTCGGCACTACACCGGGCGATGAAACGCCAGGCAGTTTTTTTTCGCTTGTAGGCAGAGTGGAACGTACGCTGCGTTACGGCGAAAATCCTCACCAAAAAGCGCTTTTCGTGTTGCCTGTAGAGATATCGGCAGGACAGCTATCGAAGGAACTATTTACTCTATTTAAGGAGCCTGTTTTATCTGCGGAGCCTATTATATCCAAAGAGCCTATTTTAGAGAAAAGATCCAGCAAGCCCGAGGCAATCGGCCAAACTAAGCGCGATTCCGCCAGCGGCATTATCTGTGGACCTTTGGGTGGGCATGTTCTAGGTGGAAAGGAGCTTTCCTACAATAATCTGCTGGATCTAGACGCAGCCTGGCGCGCAGTCCTCGATTTCGAAGCCCCTGCCGCGGTGATTGTAAAGCATCTTTCGCCCTGCGGCGCCGCCGAGGGCAATAGTCTGCGGGAAGCATACGAAGCAGCCCTTGCCTGCGATCCCGTGAGCGCATTCGGTGGCATTGTCGCACTGAATCGTCCCCTCGATTCCGAGACCGCGCTCGCGCTAAAGGAGCTCTTTATAGAGTGCGTCGCAGCGCCTGGCTTTGATGAAGCTGGCCTTGAAATTTTGAGGGCGAAAAAGAATCTCAGGCTCATCGAAGCCGATCCTTATGTATTTGCGAGAGAGGCGCGCGAGCTCAGGTCTGCAGCGGGCGGCCTTTTGGTTCAGGAGCAAGATCGCGGCGACCCTATCGATACCAAATGGTCTGTGGTTAGCAAGAGGCAGCCCACCGCCGCCGAATGGGAGGCCATGAGCTTCGCTTGGAAACTTGTGCGGCACGTAAGGTCTAACGCGATTGTGTTGGCGGCCGGCAGGGCGGCGGTGGGCATTGGCGGCGGGCAAACCAATAGAGTCGACGCAGTAAAACAGGCCTGCGAGCGCGCCGGGGACCGTGCCCAGGGCTCGACCCTAGCTTCGGACGCGTATTTCCCATTTGCCGACGGCATAGAGGCCGCGGCGGAGGCAGGCGTGGCAGCGGTGGTGCAGCCGGGAGGCTCAATGCGAGACGCCGAGGTGCTCGCCGCGGCCGACAAGCTTGGGATTGCCATGGTATATACCGGTGTACGCCATTTCCGGCATTAGAACCATATCCGGCACGAAAGAATTATCTTAAGAGAGGTTGTAGAAAATGGGTATCGAAAAAGTCCTGCAAGAAGGCACTGGTCTTACATTCGACGATGTTCTGATCGTGCCTGGATATAGCGAGGTGCTTCCTTCAGATGTCGACATATCTGCGCAGCTTGTCCCTGGAATTCGCCTCAAGGCTCCTATACTCTCTGCGGCCATGGATACCGTTACCGACTCTAGGCTAGCCATCGCTATTGCCCGTATAGGAGGAATAGGGATAATTCATCGCAACTTATCTCCAGAAGCTCAGGCTGCGGAAGTTTACAAGGTCAAGCGCTCGGAATCAGGAATGATCTCCGACCCCGTATGGCTTCCAGAAACGGCGACGCTTGCCGAGGCTGAACATCTCATGGAAACCTATCGAATCTCTGGAATTCCCATCGTCGATCCAGCGACTAGACGCCTAGTGGGTATAATCACCAATCGCGACCGGCGTTTCTGTGGCCCAGAGGACATGCCAAAATCCGTATCGGAGTTTATGACCTCTCAAAACCTCATAACCGCGCCCGAAGGAACGAGCATAGAAGAGGCTAAAGTGATCTTCCGGCGCTATAAGATTGAAAAACTTCCTCTGGTAGATAGAGAGGGCAAGCTTAAAGGGTTGATCACTCTAAAAGACATCGTCAAAAAGGAAGAATATCCGAGTGCGGCGGTGGACATGCGGGGTAGGCTTCTCGTTGGTGCTGCCGTAGGCGTTGGTTCTGATCTGGAAGAGCGAGTAAGCTTACTACTATCTCGCAATGTGGATGTGCTAGTAATCGATACAGCCCATGGCCATACAAAAAAAGTGATCGAGGCAATTGGACGTGTTCGGTCTCTTTCTGCTGATATTCCTATAATTGCAGGCAATGTGGTAACCGCCGAGGGGACGCAGATGCTTATTCAAGCTGGAGCTTCGGCGATAAAGGTCGGCGTCGGAGCTGGCTCAATCTGTACGACCCGGATTATCTCTGGCGCAGGTATGCCTCAGCTTTCCGCAATCTATGAATGTGCACAAGCTGCGAAGCCCTATGGTATTCCTATAATCGCCGATGGAGGTATTCGCTATTCAGGCGACATCGCAAAAGCAATAGCCGCGGGCGCAGAGACTATCATGCTCGGGAACCTCCTTGCAGGGCTCGAGGAAGCTCCTGGCGAACTTGTGCTCTATGAGGGTCGTCAATTCAAGAGCTATCGTGGCATGGGTTCGATCGGAGCTCTTCAAGGCTATGGCCGAGATCGTTATGGCTCGGGCCAATCAGATAGCCCGACAGAAGGCCAGATGAATGTACGGCCAAATGGAAAGGCAGTTCCCGAAGGTGTCGAGGGTATGGTTCCATATCGCGGGAAACTTTCGGATTATATGGCGCAGATGCTCGGAGGCCTTCGTTCAGGTATGGGCTATGCAGGAGCCCGGACTCTTTCCGAGCTCAGGAAGGCGCGAATAGTACGAATTACGGCCGCAGCTTATGCCGAAAGCCATCC
This sequence comes from Spirochaetota bacterium, assembly GCA_022704665.1. Classification (GTDB taxonomy): domain Bacteria; phylum Spirochaetota; class Spirochaetia; order Treponematales; family Rectinemataceae; genus Rectinema. The sequence continues at coordinate 16,974 of JAKJFY010000002.1, forward strand.
GCACAGCATTGTAATTACCAAAGAAGCGCCAAATTATCAGAAGCGAGATTGAAGCATCCATATCCATTTATTTTTAGGATGATAGCGCTTCAAAAGAAGGGCACGCTTAAGGTTCTATAAGATTTTGCGAAGATTTATAAGGTTTTTAGGACTTTGGTCTTGCCTATCTAAGTCGGATCTTGAGGCGCTTTTCAGTAGCTAAAAGCTGTTTTCCAGATGGAATACGCAAAGAGTAGGCAAAGGAGTTTTTTGGGCTGGCCGAAGCCTTCCGCTATGTTCCGATCGTTTAAGACAAGTAGTTGTCTCATTTATCGGAGAAAAGCTTAGGATTTTGGTGCTGCCTTTTGCCATGTAGAAACCGGAATCATCGAATTGGCCATCGATTCCTTCGAGGTAAGGCATGACAAAGAAAGCCGGTGCATCGGTAGCTTTTATTACTGCTTTGAGCACTCCACCTTCATTGTATTCGATAGAAGTTTCAAGTTTTGGCTCGGACAGGGCGCAGCGCTTTGGTTCGGTAAGGAACAGAATCGATGTCGAGTATAGGCCAATCTCAGAGACTTCTAGCGTGGCTTCGAGAAAGGCTTCATTGGCTTTGCAGGGCAATTCAACGATCGGCTTCTCCCACACCTGATAAACATGATTTTCTTCGATAGATACAAGACGTTCAATTATTGGCCCTTGTTCTTTCGAAGGGATATCGATTGGCCGCCCGCAGAAATCGATAAGCTTTATGCATACCTTGGCTCGATGGTTCTTAGGGCTTTCACTCACAAGACGGGCATGTATTATCCCATCCTTGATAAAGAGCGCAAGCAAAATAGGAGCGTAGAATCTCCGTGCTTCGTAGTGCAAGATTTTCCAGGACCCATCATAGTCAAGGCTCGACCAGCTTATGGCAGGCCAGACATCGTTCAGTTGCCAATATAATGTCCCCATGCATCGAGGCATCGTACTGCGCCAGAATTCTACTGCCGTGCGAATAGCCATAGCTTGCTGTACTTGAGAGAGATAGAGAAGTTCATGAAAGCCGCGAGGCATGCGGAAGTATCGCAACAAGCTTTTTAAAATTATGCTGTTCCCTTGTGGATTCTTTTGATGAGCTTCGAGCGCCGGTGCACTGATGTTCCATTCTTCTCTGGGAGCAAAGCTAGCAATAGTCGACATCGAAGGCAGGGCTTGAAAACCGAATTCCGAGCAAAAACGGGGCTGAACATCGAGATATGCCGAGAATGGCTTGCCCTCATGCCACACAGACCAGAAGTGCATATCTCCGCGCTCATCAGAGTGCCAGTTGTCTGAGAAATCGTCGGGACCCGCAGAAGGGCTGGAAGGCCAGAAGCAACGGTCTGGATCAAGCCTCCGAATCACTTTCCCAAGAACGCCTTCGGTAAGTCTATCATAATCCACAATATATCGCGCAGGATTCTTCTTCGATTCTTCATACCAGGTTATGGCACCAAGCGCTTCGTTGTTTCCGCACCAAAGAGCTATACAGGGATGATCCGAAAGTCTTTTTACCTGTGCACTGATTTCGGCTTCCACATTGGAGAGGAATTCCCGGCTGGAAGGATAAAGGGCGCAGGAGAACATACAATCCTGCCAGATCAAAATGCCTTTCTTGTCGCACAGTTCATAGAAATCATCGCTCTCATAGCGTCCACCTCCCCAAACGCGGAGACAGTTCATATTCACGCTTATGGCGGAATCGAGCAGATGCTCGATACGTGCTCTTGTCCATCTCGATGGCAGGGCATCGACTGGAATCCAGTTTGCACCCTTGGCGAATACTTCTTTGCCGTTTACGAGAAACTTGAAGCCTCTTCCAATGCTATCTTCTTGAGAAACCACTTCGAGCGATCGAAAGCCGATTCTCTTATGTATCACATGGGGTTGAGGGTGATTGGAAGTCTGGGCGGTCTCAGCAGTGGTAGCCTTAGCAGTGGCAGGCTGAACAGTAACAGCTGTAGCAGTGACAACTAGATCGTAGAGAGCAGCTTCACCATGGCCATGTGGCCACCATAATTTTGGGTTCTGAATCACCATGCTAGTGCTTATGATTGTATTTCCCTGCTCGCAATCCTGTTCCACTGTAACTTTCTTGCCATAGATATAGGAAGAGACAGCAACTTTCATAGGCTTGGGTACTTCTACCTCTGCCGAGATTCGAAGCGAAAAGTCTGGCCCGCAATCATTACAACCTGCAAAGTCTCCTAGAGCCGATGTATGGCATTGTATAGAGCGAATAAATGGCCCATCTGTAGCCACAAGGCGAATGCCATCATATATTCCGCCAGTCATTAGACAGGGACCCCAATCCCATCCCGACATGCATTGCGCCTTGCGTATTAAATTGCGGTGTGGTGACGAAATGGGGTAGATCGAGGCTGGTATGGGATATGGAAGGCGCTGTGATTCGCGCAAAGCCGCCTGGACAGGTGAGCGGATAATAACTTGTATGTTATTCTCCCCTAAATGCAGAACTGAGCGGACTTCGGCTTCGAAAGGCCGAAACATGTTGTTGCTGGTCCCCACCAAGATCTCATTTATATATACTTCAGCAATTGTATCGAGGACATCTGCACAGAGCCTTATATTGGACGCTGCCTTAAAAGCCTCGGAGATGAAAAAGGATCGCTCGATAATCCAGTCTTCTTTTCCAGGCCATTGAGCCAACAGTTCATTTTCCCCGAAATAAGGATCTGCCAATTCTCCCGAAACAATAAGCGCTGAATATATGTCGCCGGGTATAGTTATTGGCCGATTTGTACCATCGGAAAACCTGATAAGATTCCAATTGCCAGCAAGATCGATCAGTTCCACTTTTTGCCTCCCACTTAATTCTGAAAGATTTTCCTTGACAGTTCAAGATACTGGTGTTATATGTTAATTGGTTGGATAAATCAACCAACAATTAGGCAGGAAATTCGAGCTTGTTAGATAGAACAAAGCAGGACTTCTTGCATGATGTTTAGGAGATAGAATATGCCAGCGCGTGGAGATCAATGGAGCCGTACAGCAGTCAAGATTTTTCGCACTATCTTGCGCAACCCATCTATAAGTCGCATTGATCTTGCTCATAAGCTCGACCTCGATAAATCCACAGTTACAAAGCAAGTTGCATATCTTATCGAGAATGGCTTGATAATGGAGCAGAAAGAAGGAGAGGCTTCGGCTCGAGGAGGACGCAAGCCTATCTGTCTTGCTGTAAATAAAGAATATGGACGATTCATTGGTATCGAGCTTCAGCTTGGGTTCTATGAAGCTGTAGTAGTAGATTTATCAGGCAATATTCTGGCTACTCTTCGAGGCGATACTCATGTTACCTCTGACAATTTTGTTCAGGTAGTGTTGCAGATAATCGAAGACACACGCAAACAGCATTGCAAAGATTCTCTTCTTTTAGGTGTTGGAGTAGGCACCGCAGGCTTGGTTGATTCAAAAAAAGGTCGCATTAGATATTCGGTTCCGCTAGGGATCGATAAGACGCTTGATTTTTCCAAAGCCATTGCAGGTAAATTGGATGTTCCTTGCTTTATAGAGAATGATGCAAACTGTTGTGCCTGGGGCGAGCTTGCTTTCAATAGAGTCGAAGAGCTTAAAGATTTTCTCTTTGCGCTTGTGGAATACAGAAAAGATGAAACTTCTCTTTTGAAATATGGAGGGATTGGAGTAGGCTTTGGGGTCGTTCTTGCGGGGAAAGTCCACACAGGAGCTCATGGTTACACTGGTGAATTCCGAAGTGCTTTCTGTAATGGACCAGGAAATCTTCAATTCTCCTTGAGCCGCGACGAGCTCATGTTGCTGAGATTCGATAGGGTTTTGCTCAATAGAGCAGTGGATGAACTTGCGCGGAACATGGCTATGCTAATAAACACCATGGATTTTCAGCAAGTTTTCATAGGAGGAAACATAGAGGCGCTCGATGTAGATTTGCCAGCGGTTTTGCGACGCAGGCTCGGAGACAACTGGATGTATCCTTCGCCAAAGGATGTCAAGATTCGCTATTCGAGCTTTGGTGAAAAAGCAGTTGCCTTCGGAGCTGCGGGGATGGTTTTTGAACGCCTGTTATCGGAGCAGCGATTGCCAGGGCTCATTTCAACTAATTCTTCGGACAAGGTGAAGCGGGTTTCCTAGGCATTGAGATATCAAGGGTAAAAAGGCAGATATGCCTTTTCATATTGGAACAAGGGCAGAATTGCCCAATATAAGGAGGTTCTTATGAAAAAAGCCTTACTCGTGTTCCTAACACTTATGATGGTGCTAGGCGCGGTAGTAGCGCAGGAAAAGGTCACATTGAATGTACTCAACTACCAGCAGGCCGATCAGGCAGGATATCAGGAAGATGTCGCAATCTGGGAGAAATTCCAGAAGGAGAATCCGGATATCAAATTGAATATCGAGGTTCTATTCAGCGAGCCATATCATCAGAAACTACAGGTCTATGCAGCTGCTGGCACCCTTCCGGACGTGTTCTATGTTTGGCCTACTTCTCGAAGTGCAATCATCCATGAGAAGAAGCTAGCCAAAGACCTCTCCAAGCTACTTGGACCGGATTTCCTAAAGGAATTCTCCGGTGCAGCCACTGATCCAAACAATCAACTTGGTAAATATCTAGCCATGTTGCCACAGGCTTTCACCTATACATCTGTCATGTATGTCAATAAGAAATTGCTTGCCGATAATGGCTTCGATCTACCAAATACCTACGATGATCTGAAGAGAATGGTATGGAAACTAAAAGCCAAGGGTATCAACGTGATAATGCTGCCAAACAAGGATGGCTGGCCGATGCAATCTTGCCTCTTCTCTACTGTGCTTGGGCGTATGGCTGGCGATGACTTTGTAGATGCTATCCTCGCAGGTAAAGCCAAGTTCACCGATAAACCCTTTATAGATTCGCTGAAGGTCATCGACAATCTATATAAAGATGGGATCATGGCGCGCGAAGACAATCAGGTAGGTTATGGTGAGGGGCCCGGGCTCTTCGTAGCCGGGAAAGCAGCGATCTATATCGATGGCGACTGGAGAGCAGGCGCTTACATTACAGATAAGGCTTCAGGCAAGGCGTTAATTCCACCAGCCGCACAGGAGAAGGATTTTGTGCTCCTTCCATTCCCAAGTATCCCTGGAGAAGTGAATCCTGGCGTTCTCTCTGGAATTGCAGGAACTGGCTGGGCGATTTCAGCATCCATTCCTGCTGGTTCCGCAAAGGAGAAAGCAGCGGTCAAGTTATTCAAATACCTATATTCTGAGGAAGTACAATCGATTCGCTATAGCACAGGATCATATGTGCCAACGCGAAAGAATGTAAAGGCGGATGTCGAACCCCTCGTTGCGAAGGTACCGCAGTTCTATGCCGATAATCCTAAGGTTTGCTATGTATTCGATGGCATGTTCGATCCAGCTGTCTATAATGTTCTCAATGATGGCCTCATTGCTATCGGCCTTGGGACAGCAACCCCGGAGAAAGTAGCAGCGGATGTTCAAAAGGCTTTTGAAGTCTGGAAAGCTTCAGCAAAGTAAAACTATCGAAAAAGTAGGGGTCGGGAAGCGTAGATACATAGGCATGGAGGAGCCTCTGTGTCTTCTGCGCTTTCCGCTCCTTTTTAGGGAGTCTGTATGGCCTATTCGAGGAAATCCTATATTGAAGAGAGGCGGGCTTACTGGGCTATGGTTCTGCCCGCCTTCACTATCTATCTCTTGGTCATGGCATTCCCTATTGTTCTCTCTATCGTGTTATCGGTATCGAATTATTCTGGCGGTAAGATGTTTGGAGGCGAGAAATGGGGATTCGCAGGATTTGATGCCTATTTGCGTGTATTCCGCGATCCATGGTTCTGGAATGCTCTCAAGAACAATATCTATATAGTGCTCGTTTCTGTCTTTGGTCAGCTTCCGCTGGGATTCATCTTTGCTTATTTTATCTATGCCAAAATTGTAAAGGCACCTGAATTTTGGCAAGGTGTGCTTTATGTGCCTAATATCATCTCTGTCATCGTGGTTGGCCTTTTGTGGCAGACCATTTTTTCCCCGCATGGGCCAATCGCTGAGGTGATTAATTCAATAAGGGTCAAGGAATTTCAAAACCAACTTAGAGGCATATTTAATGCTGCTGGTGGTTTTTCCCTCTCGGATGATGTAATAAAGAAGATTCTCGATCTCGTAGGGCCTTCTGGGCAAGCTATGTTTTCTGAGCCCCTTCTAGATCTTCGCGATTTATTATCTTCCTTCCATAGTGAACCAATCGAGGAGGTCTATACTGCGCTGAGTAACCTCTTTGTGCAAAAATGGAGTCCTACTTTCTTAACAAAACCAAATATCGCCATGCTTCCAATTCTCTTTGTGATTCTATGGATGTACACAGGAATGTATCTCATTCTTTTCTTAGCAAACATGCAGAAGATAGATGTGCAAATCGTAGAGTCCGCTCGAATCGATGGCGCAAACGAAGGGCAGGTTATGCGCTACATCATTCTGCCCGAATTATCAGGCACAATAGTAAATGCAGCGATTCTGGCCATTTCAGGTTCGCTTTCCAGTTTTGCTCTTATCTTTGCCATGACTGGCGGAGGGCCTTCGCGTGTCACAGAGATACTATCTATTTATATGTATAACAATGCGTTCTTGGGCAGGCCTAATTTTCCGCTCGCCAATGCTATTTCACTCATAATGGTCTTGATCAGTTTTGGGCTGATCGCTCTTACAAAAGCAGTAGAAAAGCGCTATGGCGGAAAGGAGGAATAAGCAATGCCCGAGATGATCAAGGAAAGCAAGTACAAAAAAGCCCTATCTATAATTGGCAAAGCCGCAGTCTATCTCATTATGAGCGTTTTTGCCTTTATGACGCTCTATCCAATCTTCTGGCTCATCATGAATTCGTTCAAAACAACGAGAGAATTTCAGGTAAGCCAGCTTGCAATGCCCAAGTCTCCTACGCTCCAGAACTATGTGGGTGCATGGAAAATAGGCGATTTTAGCCTTCTATTTCCTAATTCCATTCTATATACGCTTGGGACGACTGTGGGCATCATCTTTCTTTCGCTCTTGGCGGGATTTGCATTTGCCAAACTAAAGTCAAAGGCAACCAAGCCTATCTATAATAGCTTTATCATGGGAATTCTGTTGACAACCCAGACACTGATGATCCCTCTTTTTCTTGAAGTGAATTTGTTAGGCATATATAACACGCGATTTGCAGTACTTCTTGTATATATTGGAGCAGGTTTACCAATTGGAATATATCTGTCCACTGAATACATTAGAGCAATTCCAAGTGCTGTAGTGGAATCGGCTCGCATCGATGGAGCTGGTTTTTTCAGAATATTCTTAAGCATTATTGTGCCAATGAGCGTGCCAGTTGCTACTACTCTTGCAATACTAAATATTACAAATACATGGAATGAGTTTGCACTGATCAATATTTTGGTATCGAAGACCGAGCTCAAATCGCTTCCCCTAGGTATCTATAAATTTTCTGGTTCTCTTTCCTCTGACTATGGCAAGCAATTTGCAGCACTTACCATCGGAATGGTACCGATGCTGGTGTTCTATATTATTTTCAGGAAACAAATTACAAAGGGTGTGGCCGCAGGTGCCATTAAGGGATAAGACCCTAATCAAGAATAAGGAGCAAGCATGAAGCGAGAGGATGGGTTCCCTCAGGATTTTGTGTGGGGTTGTTCGACATCGTGCTATCAAATAGAAGGTGCTGCAAAAGAAGATGGGAAAGGGCCTTCTATATGGGATGCTTTTTCTCACACGCCAGATAAGATAGCAAACGGCCACACGGGAGACATAGCCTGCGATTCTTATCATCGATGGCGAGAAGATATTGCGCTTCTAAGGGAGCTGAATGCTGGAGCCTATCGCTTTTCGGTTTCTTGGACGCGTATCCAGCCAGAAGGGAAGGGCGCACCAAACAAGAAAGGGTTGGATCATTATTCGCGACTCGTCGACGAGCTCTTCGAAGCAGGCGTAGAGCCTTGGATCGAGCTTTTTCACTGGGATCTGCCGCAAGCATTAGAAGAGGCAGGTGGGTGGCGCAATCGCGACACAGCGATGCGTTTCCAGGAATATGCAGCCATTATGTATTCTCATATCGGAGATAGAGTTAGCCATTGGACAAGCATGAATGAGCCATGGTGTGCTGCCTTTTTAGGCCATCTCACAGGGGAGCATGCGCCAGGCTTGAGAGATCGAAGAGCAGCAAACAGGGCTGTACATCATCTTCTTTTAGCACATGGGCTTGCGGCAAGAGCTTTTAGACAAAGCGGGTTCAAGGGAGAGTATGGCATTGTCATCAATCCTTCGAAGCCAAGGCCGGCAACTCTTCGACCTGAAGATGTCGAGGCTTCGGAGCGAGCTTCAATCGAGCGCACCTCGCTTTGGCTAGATCCTGTCTTTGGTAGAGCTTATCCCAAAGCTTTTATGGACATATTTAGCTCCGATATGCCAATCGAGGCGGGCGATATGGACATAATAGCTGAGCCCCTAGATTTTATTGGTGTAAATTATTATAACGAGGAAGCGGTTCGCGCAGCTCCCTTTAGCGCCAAGAACCCCTATGGATTCGAATTTGTCCCCACCTATCAAAAGAAAACGGATATGGGATGGGAGATAGAGCCATCAGGCTTGCGCAGAATACTGACATATATCGCAACGCTTTGGCCTTGCAAAAAGATGTATGTTACCGAAAATGGCGCAGCATTCCCGGATAAGCCAGATACAGATGGCATTGTCCGAGATTATGACCGAATAGACTACATAAGAAGCCACGCCAATGCCTGCAGAGATGCAATAAAGCAAGGTGTTCCACTAAAGGGGTATTTTTTATGGAGCTTGATCGACAATTTCGAGTGGTCATTTGGTTATAATCGAACCTTCGGTATTGCAGCCATAGATCCTAATACACTGGAAAGGCACCCAAAATTGAGTTTCTATTATTATCGAGATCTCATTGCAGGCTTTGGTCTTTGAGGAGGATGGTAGTATGTCGGACCAAGACAGTATTATTCCTCTTCCCGTCGCTTATGAGGCTGGAGAAGGTAGTTTCCGCTTTAATCAAGAAACATGTATTGCTCCAGAACCTGGACTAGAGAAAGAAGCGGAGATACTTGCGGCTTGGCTTTCTAGAGTTCCAGGGATTGAAAGAGTAAAAATTATCTCTAGAAATTCAGATAATCATAAGCCTTTGGTTATATCAAGCGAGCCTGGAAGTAATAAACCTGAAAGATCGACAATACGACTATCGCTAGAGTCAGATCTCTACCTGAAAACCCCTGAAGCCTATGCGCTGGAAATAACGCCTTCCAGTATTCAAATTACAGCCGCAGAAGGTGCTGGTATTATCCGAGGTGCCGCAAGTCTATGGCAACTTGCTTTAGGGAAGAGCTGCGAAGAAGGACAAAGAGTGTCGATTCAGGCTGGCAGAATTGTCGATAAACCAAGGTTTGGTTGGCGAGGTCTGATGCTCGACTGTGCGCGGAATTTTTTTAGGGTGGAGTTTATCGAAAAATTGCTCGATCTTGCTGCTCTCCACAAGCTAAATGTGTTTCATTGGCATCTCACTGACGATCAAGCCTGGCGGCTCGATATTCCTTCAAGACCTGAACTTGTGGAGTATGGGGCTTTTAGGAAAGACCAGCGCTATCAAGGTGAATGCAAGAGAGGTGGCTACTATAGCCAATCTGATGTAAAGCGAATCATAGATTATGCACAGGCTAGGCATATTTTAGTTGTGCCAGAGATAGAATTGCCAGGTCACAGCATCGCTCTTTTTTCGTCTCATCCAGAATATTCATGTAGGGGAAGAGCCGATTCCAGTATTCATTTCGAACCCGAAGATCGCTATGGAATCTTCGAGGATATCATTTGTGCTGGAAACGACGATGTGTTTACCTTTTTTGACGATGTGCTTCAAGAAGTTTGCAAAATGTTCCCCGGTCCCTATATACACATGGGTGGAGATGAAGCGCCGAAGAGACGATGGTTGGAATGCCCAGCATGCAGGGAGCGAATGCATGCATTAGGCTTTGCGAGCGAAGATGGCAGGTATTTCCCCGAAAAGCTGCAATCATGGTTCATGGGAAGGATATCTAATTTGCTCGTTAGTCACGGCAAGAGAATGATCGGTTGGGACGAGATTATCGATGGTGATATAGGAAAAGACACCATCGTAATGTCTTGGAGAGGAATCGAGCCAGGTATCCATGCAGCTCAGTGTGGTTATGATGTGGTGATGTGCCCTCAAACGAAAGCTTGCTACCTTGACCATAAGCATAACGATGATCCAGAAGAACCGGGGCATCTTGGAGTCTGTACGCTAAAGGATTCGTATCTATTCGAGCCAGTGTCTGAGAGGCTGAGCTATGAGGAAAGGCATCACATTTTAGGCGGGCAGGCCAATCTATGGAGCGAGCTGATATATTTTGGCAGACAGGCTGAGTATATGCTGTTTCCTCGCCTATGCGCCCTTTCGGAAGTATTTTGGAGTCCTCGGGAGAAGCGCAATTTCGAAGACTTTAGTCGACGCTTAAGGCTACACGAACATAGACTAGATACGCTAGATGTATCCAATTATAAAGGAAGATTTTTTTAGAGCTTGACTTTTTAAGCTTAGTTTAACTCTTAGACCAAAGAATTCCCGCCATTTTGCTTCCGATTCTTCCTTGCCTAAAATATGAGCTTTTCTTATTATTTATGTATCTTATTTTCTGAGGCTTTAAGAATATGTCAGAATTGTTTATTGTCAACGATGTTTGTCTTTTAAGCGTATTTATCGACGGCGACAAATCACCGATAATTTCCTCTCCAACAATAATTTGAAAACTAGCTATCAGCTTTTCATAGGAGCACAAAATGAGGACTGTCCTTCGTTATCTAAAACCTTATTGGCTTAATCTTATATTGATTGTTTTATTTTTATTCATTCAGGCAAATGCTGATCTATCCTTGCCGGATTATCTATCAAGGATAGTTAATGTGGGTATTCAGCAGAATGGTATTGAGGCTGATTTACCTACTGTCATGCAAAAAAGCACTTTTGAAGCCTTGGAAAGGCTATTCCAGATGGAAGCCAAGCCCGAGGATTTCTTGGCTCTGCAAAAGGTTTATATCGAAGTATTGCCTGATTCCCCCGAAGCTCAATCGCTGTCGAAAAATTGGCCTCTTGCAAAAAAAGAACCAGTCATGATGCTTTCAGGCAAGGACAAAGCTGAGCTCGATGTGGCTCGCGCAATTTTTCTTTCGGAATATCCTAAACTTGCGGCATTTTCACAGTTGAGTTCAATGGCGGCAGGCAAGGTATCGCCGCAGATGTCGAAATCGGGTCTCTCTGGTCTTTCCTCCATGACCCCTCAAGAGCTTTCGGCACAGATCGAAGCCTTAGATCCTCTCATAAAATCTCAGATTGTAGTCCTTGGACTTCAAGCAGAATTCACAGCGCTTGGAGCTGACATCAATGCAATGCAGAGCTCCTATATTCTGCGAGTGGGCATTCAGATGTTACTAATAACGCTTATTACTGTTGGTTCTGCTGTGCTCGTGGGTTTTTTGGGTTCGAGACTATCTGCGGGTACTTCGCGAGATCTCAGAAACGCGGTGTTTTCAAAAGTCGAGGACTTTTCGCTTGCCGAATTCGATTCATTCTCTACAGCATCGCTTATAACGCGATCGACTAACGATGTAAACCATATTCAGATGTTCATAATGATGAGTACACGTATGCTCTTCTATGCACCGATTATTGGGATAGGGGGTGTAATTCGGGCTTTAAGCAAGGCCTCCGGTATGTGGTGGATCATTGCAATGGCGGTTGGTGTCCTTCTCGGTATAGTTGCCCTTGTATTTGCTATCGTGGTTCCCAAATTCCGGATAGTCCAAAAGCTTATCGATAAGCTGAATCTTGTCGTGCGCGAAAACCTTTCAGGCATGATGGTAATCAGAGCCTTCAATATGCAAGATCATGAAGCAAAGCGCTTTGACAAGGCTAATCGGGACCTGACAAGTACGATGCTCTATGTCACTAGAGCTATGGTTGTGCTTATGCCTCTAATGACCATCATTATGAATGTGGTTTCAATATCCATTATTTGGGTAGGTTCCCATGAGGTAGCTGTGGGGAGCATTCGAGTAGGTGACATGATGGCTTTTATGCAGTACTCAATGCAGATTTTCTTTGCATTCCTTATGATGTCGGCCATGTTTATCCTTTTCCCGAGAGCGAGTGTCTCTGCGGAACGCGTTGCAGAGGTTCTAAACAAGGAAGTGAGTATTCGTGATCCAGAGAAACCTGTTCATCTATCCAAGCCGGTCAGAGGAGAGATCGAATTCCGTCATGTCGATTTCAAGTATCCAGGGGCGCAAGAGAATGTTCTGGAGGATATCAGCTTTATTTCAAAGCCAGGAACTATTACGGCTATTATTGGTACGACAGGATCTGGCAAATCTACTCTAGTCAATTTAATTCCTCGCTTTTATGACGTAACCGGAGGACAGATACTCCTCGATGGAATAGACATAAGGAATCTGCCCCTTGCAGAGCTTCGATCTCAGATAGGTTTGGTTCCCCAGAAGAGCATGCTTTTTTCTGGCGACATCGAAGAGAATATCCGGTATGGAAAAGAAGATGCTTTGGTAAGCGAGATTATGAAGGCTCTCGAGGTTTCTCAGATCATGAATCTTGTGGAAGAAAGCCCAGAAGGGCTTAAGCGGCCAATCTCTCAAGGAGGTATGAATGTTTCTGGAGGACAGCGTCAGAGGCTGGCTATAGCTCGTGCTCTGGTTAGGAAAGCCCCCATCTATATCTTCGATGATAGCTTCTCGGCGATCGATTACAAGACCGATCGCGCAATTCGTTCAGCGTTGAAGAGATATGCGGCAGATAGTGTGATTTTTCTAGTGACGCAGCGTGTTGCGCCTATTCGCTATGCAGAGCAAATAATCGTTCTTCATGAAGGGCAGATAGTCGGAATTGGTATGCATGAACAGCTAATGAATACCTGCGAGGTGTATAGAGACATCGCGCTTTCGCAGCTCAAGCAGGAGGAACTTGTATGAATACCAACGAGAATCATGAAAACATGAATAATACATCCGCTTTCTCCGAAACACAGATGCAAAAAAAACCGCAAACAAGGCCGCTTCGCCCTGGCCGTAGGGCACTAATGGCTGGCGAAAAGTCGAGAGATTTCAAAGGCACAATGAAGAAGCTCATCGCTTATCTAGGTCCTTATCGCTGGCCAATTCTTTGTGTGATGATCTTCGCAATAGTATCGACTATTCTTGCAATACTAGGTCCGAAGGTTCTTGGAAATGCTACAACAGCGCTCTTTGAAGGAGTTGTCAAGAAGTTGACAAGGACTGGGGATATCGACTTTGCAAAAATCAAGACCATTCTCTTGACAGCATTGGCTCTATATCTTTCTTCCTCTATTCTTCAATACTTACAGGGCTGGGTTCTATCTGGCATTGCGGTCAAGATTACCTATTCATTTCGCAAGGATATTTTAGCAAAAATAAATCGAATGCCTTTCAGGGCTTTTGACAACACTAATCATGGAGAAATTCTTTCACGAATCACAAACGATGTTGATGTAGTGAACCAGACACTTACTCAGACTATTTCCCAGATGATCCACTCGATCATGACCATCATTGGTGTTTTCGTGATGATGCTCACTATCAGCTGGCAGATGACGATAGTGGCATTGGTGACAATTCCTCTTTCGTTGATCGTTGTTCGAGTCATTGTAAAGCGCTCTCAGAAGTATTTTAGAATTCAGCAAGAATACCTTGGGCATGTGAATGGTCATATCGAAGAGATTTTTAGTTCCCATATAGTTGTCAAAGCCTATGGAGGAGAAGAGAAGGCCATAAAAACTTTCAATGAGCTCAATTCGACTCTCTATCAGTCGGCTTGGAAAAGTCACTTTCTTTCGAGCATCATGATGCCGCTTATGAATTTTGTTGGGAATATCGGATATGTAGCGGTTGCAGTAAGCGGAGGCTGGCTTGCAGCAAAGAGGGTGGTGACAGTTGGGGACATTCAGGCTTTTCTTCAGTATGTACGACAGTTTACACAGCCAATAGTCCAGATTGCGAATATTTCGAATGTCTTGCAACAGACTGCGGCAGCCGCAGAGCGAATCTTTGATTTATTAGCTTCGGAGGAAGAAAAGGATGTATCGATAGAGGTTGGACAAAAGGGAGCTCTTGTCGAACCACCAAAGAGCATTAAAGGCAAAGTCGAGTTCCGCCATGTTCGCTTTGGCTATTTGCCTGAACAGCCTATCATCAAGGATTTCAGCGCAACTATCTTGCCCGGCCAAAAAGTGGCTATTGTGGGTCCAACAGGTGCTGGCAAGACGACATTGGTAAAACTACTTATGCGATTCTATGATCCGGATAGTGGAGAGATACTTGTCGACGATATACCAATTAGCAGTTTGCCACGCTCTGTGGTACGTTCTTGGTTTGGCATGGTATTACAGGACACTTGGCTTTTTTCGGGGACAGTTAAGGAAAACATCGCTTATGGCAAGCGCGAAGCGACCGATGCTGAAATCGTCGAAGCTGCCAAGGCTGCCCATGTGGATCATTTTGTGCGAGCTTTGCCCGATGGTTATAATCTCGAGATAAATGAGGAGACAACCAATATTTCACAAGGGCAAATGCAGTTATTGACTATTGCGCGTGCCATGCTCGCTCAGCCTCCTATGCTTATTCTAGACGAGGCGACGAGTAATGTTGATACTCACACCGAGCTCTTGATTCAGAGAGCTATGGGATTGCTGATGCAGGGCAGGACTAGCTTTGTTATTGCGCACCGACTCTCTACGATTAGAGATGCGGATCTCATTCTTGTTATGGATCACGGAGATATCGTCGAACAAGGTAGGCATGAAGAGTTGCTCAATAAGAGCGGCTTCTATGCCGAGCTCTATAATAGCCAGTTCGATCAGAATGGCGAAGAAGGCCGACTTGCTATCAGTGCTTCAAGCCTATAGGAGCCTTTAGTTTTTTCCTAATCGAATTTGGATGACATAATATAAACAAGAAAGGCGCCCTTTTTCGGGGCGCCTTTCTTTGCTTCGAATGATGATTCTATGACTATTCTCAATACTCCATTCCACCCATTCCAGCATTTGGAGCTGGCATTGCAGGCGGATTCTTTTCTGGCAGGTCGGTTATGGCGCATTCTGTTGTTAAGAGGAGCGACGCAACCGAAGCCGCATTCTGAAGCGCATAGCGTGTGACTTTGGCTGGGTCTATTATTCCTGCCTTTGTCATATCTGTCCATTCCAGCTTTGCTGCATCGAATCCGACGCCTTTCTTTTCCTGTTTAGCCTTATCTGCGATGATGGAACCATCGATACCAGCGTTTTCGGCAATCTGGCGGATGGGCTCCTCGAGTGCTCTCTTGACAATCTTGAAACCAACACGCTCATCATCAGTCATCTTCGAGGTATCCGCCTTATCGAGAGCAAGAGCTGCCTGAATAAGTGCTATACCGCCGCCAGGCACAATACCTTCCTCTATTCCAGCACGGGTTGCAGAAAGAGCATCCTCGACTCTATGCTTCTTCTCCTTCATTTCAACCTCGGTTGCTGCGCCAACATTGATAACAGCAACGCCACCTGCGAGTTTTGCAAGGCGCTCCTGCAATTTTTCGCGATCATAATCGCTAGTTGTCTCTTCGATCTGCATCTTGATCTGGGCAATTCGATCTTGAATATCCTTCTGCTTGCCGCCGCCATTGATAATTGTTGTATTATCCTTGTCTACCTTGACAGTCTTGGCTGTACCAAGCTGGCTTAGGCTAGTATTCTCAAGCTTTAGGCCAAGTTCATCAGAGATGACCTCACCACCAGTGAGTATGGCGATATCTTCGAGCATCGCCTTGCGGCGATCACCAAAGCCAGGGGCTTTGACTGCGCATACATTGAGTGTTCCGCGGAGGTGGTTAACAATTAGAGTAGCAAGGGCTTCGCCTTCTACTTCTTCTGCAATGATAAGAAGTGGCTTGCCAGTTTGAGCGATCTTCTCGAGTATTGGGAGGAGATCTTTCATGTTGGATATTTTCTTGTCATGGATAAGAATAAGGGGGTTCTCGAAGACTGTGGTCATCGAATCGCGGTTGGTCACGAAGTATGGTGAAGTATAACCACGATCGAACTGCATCCCTTCGACATACTCGATGGTGGTCTCCATGGTTTTGGATTCTTCGACTGTGATTACTCCATCTTTGCCGACTTTTTCCATGGCATCGGCTATCTGGTTTCCAATGTCGATGTCATTGTTGGCGGAGACTGAAGCAACATGGGCAATCTCCTCTTTTTCCTTGATGTCTTTGGATATTTTTCGGATTTCCTGGACAGATAGGGTCACCGCCTGATCGATTCCGCGCTTCAAGGCCATTGGATCGATGCCGGCTGCTACGGATTTTAGGCCTTCCTTGACAATGGAATACGCTAGCACAGTTGCAGTAGTAGTGCCATCGCCAGCAATGTCATTTGTCTTGGTTGCAACTTCTTTTAGAAGCTGGGCACCCATGTTCTCGTACGGATCTTCGAGTTCGATTTCCTTGGCTACAGATACACCATCCTTGGTTACCGTAGGAGCTCCGAATTTTTTGTCTAGAAGCACATTCCTGCCTTTAGGGCCAAGAGTCACTCTGACTGCTTCAGAGATTGTCTCTACACCGACAAGAAGTTTTCGGCGTGCATCTTCGCTGAACAACAATTGTTTTGCCATACCTTGCTCTCCTGAATTGACAGTGTTTTTACCGGCAGCATTCACATACATCGATCATACGATGCTGTGAAACCGGATATTTACTTTGGATCGGCTTTTATAGGCCTGTAATAAGATATAAAAAATGATAGAAATCGGCAAGAGGATGCCAATATAAGGAGCTTTTCGCATATTATCATGATAAAAGGCCTGAGATCTGCTTAACTTATTTCCGATACAAGAGATTCGAGATAGAGAAACAATAGAGAATCTATGATACATTTGCAGTCGTGAAAGAATTATGTCCAATCCTTTATGCAGATCAAGATCTCCTTGCCATCGACAAGCCTGCAGGAATGCTTGCAATACCTGATCGCTGGGATCCAAGCGTTCCTGTCGCACAGCAGCTTCTTCAAAGTCAATTTGGCAGACTTATGCCGGTGCATCGAATCGATAAAGACACCACTGGCGTTTTGCTATATGCGCGAAATGAGGCGGCACATCGCGTAATCAGCAGCGATTTTTCGACTCATAAAGTAGAGAAAATATACTTTACGATAGTACATGGTGAACCAGAGTCTGATGCATGGGAAGTGGAAATTCCGCTTCGTGCTGATGGCGACAGACTTCATCGCACGATTATCGATGCATCAAAAGGTAAAGAAGCCAAGACTCGCTTCGAAGTAATAGAGAGATTTAGGGGCTTTGCTCTTGTGCTTGCTATTCCCGAAACCGGCAGAACACATCAGATACGCGTGCATCTTGCAGCTTCTGGGCTTGCTATTGTTGCGGATCCTTTATATGGCAATGGAGCTCCTCTTTTGCTTTCTGCGCTAAAAACTGGTTGGAAAGGAGATGCATACGAGGAAAGGCCTCTTATCAGCCGAACGGCTTTGCATTCTGCAAAAGTGAGCTTTGTCCACCCAAAAACCAAGGAAGGACTAATAATAGAGGCTCCGTTCCCGCGCGATTTCAAGGCAACTCTTGCTCAGTTGCGGAAAGTGCGCACGAGATGGTCATAACGCTAAAAAAGTCATTTCCATGTTCCATGAAATCTCTCAAGAGCATCGATGACTCTTTCGATTTGTTTTGTTGGCGGAAGAATAGTGGTGCGGAAATGAGCAGTGCTTGGCTTCTGTCCAAAGCCACTGCCAGGTACTACACAGACCCCAGTCTGCTCTAGAAGGGCCATGCAGTAGTCATCATCGCTTTTCCCAGACGGCAGAGCAATCGAGGGGAAAGCATACATAGCTCCATCTATGGGTTGACAGCGATAGCCGGAAATGCGATTAAGCCCTTCCTCCAGCATCTTTGCGCGCTTTGCCAATTCGGTTAGGATTGCGTTTCGCTCATCGGTAAATTGCTGGAAACTCGGATCTCCAGGTTTTGGAGGGCTTACCATAAGGTAAGCAAGGATCTGCCCTGGCAAATTGGCGCAGAGCGAAATCGATTGAAGCTTAGTGATTTGATCCACAACCTCTGATGGTACATTCCGTACCTCCATGTACCCGCCACGATGCCCACATTCACCAAAGAATCCTTTTGATACCGAATGGAAGCTGAAAAGACTTACCTCTTTCTCTTGCATAGAGCTCATAACATGTGCAAATGAAATAAAATGGGCTCCTGGCTTATATATGTTTTCTTGGTATACCTCGTCGGCGAGAATCGTGAGATTGTGCTTCTTTGCAAAACGTATCACCATGCGGATATTATTTTCGTTGAGCACTCCTCCAGTAGGATTGCCAGGATTTATTACCACGATGGCGCGAACGCGAACACCTTTGGTTAGAGCTTCCTGCATTGCATTTTCGAGCATCTGCTCATCGAGGCTCCAGCCCGATTCTTCATCCAGATAGTAACCTATCTGTTGTCCACCATAGAGAGTGAGTGTTGCAGAATAGAGAGGATACTGCGGTATAGGAATTAGAATACCATCATTCTTTTTTGCAATAAGAAGAGTGAGCGCTGCTTGGACGCCTTTGGAGGCGCCATCAGTAAGATAGATATGCTCGAAATCTGCAATCTGTTTCACTCCATCAAAGCTATCGCGCGATATTATGAAATCTGCAATAGCCTTGCGCACAAATCCAAGTCCTTTAGACTCAGAATAAGCTCCTAGTCCATGCTTCGATTGTTCGAGGATATAGTGTGCTTTTTCTCTGACATCTTCCATAAAAGCGCTATTAGAGCTCTTTAGTAGTTCAGGCTGTTCGCAGGCTGCGAGAGTGTTTCGAACAAAGCTAAGCGGCTTTTGCTTAAGGGCTTGGGGGTTTCCAATATTGCAATAGATGATCTCCTTACCAGAATTCTCAAGTTGTTGTGCACGAGCTACAATTGGCCCTCGCACCGCATAATAAGTATTGATCACTGCATCGCTGAGATCCGATTTTTGAAGAGGCATAAGAACTCCTCCTTTGATATTGGTTGGGAATTGTTATATTGTAGCACCTAAAAAGCCGTGGCGTCGAGGCTGATGTCATATCTGCATGAATTGTGTAAAATACAATGATGAATATAAGAATGACAGGAGTCAAAGGCATTTCTGAGGCCTCCCGTGTATTCCTCATCGGCGTAGCATCGAGCGAGATACCTAAGCCAGAAGCGCACGAACTACTCGATGAGCTGCATAGGCTTACCGATACACTTGGTCAGGAAGTGGTAGGAGAGATGTTGATACTTCTTCGTGAATCTACATCATCTCTGCTAGTAGGAACTGGAAAGGCGCAAGAGATAGCCGATGCTGCCGATCAAGCAGGTGCAGATACCATAATCTTCGATCATGTGTTAAGCCCGGTGCAGCAGCGAAACTGGGAAAAGCTATCTTCCAAAAAAGTCTATGATCGAGCAGAACTCATAATCAAAATATTCGCATCGAGGGCTTTTACTAAGGAAGCCAGTTTACAGGTCGAACTTGCTCAGCTCGAATATACATTGCCGCGTCTTGCCCACTCCTACAATGACCTGATGCAGCAGCGCGGAGGGCGCTATGGCACAAAGGGTTCCGGCGAGCAAAAGCTAGAGCTCGATAGAAGAGAGATCGAAAGAAGAATTCATGAAATAAAAGGCGAATTGGAGACGGTTCGCAAAGAAAGAGCCGTCCAGCGCAAGCGCAGAGAGAAAAGCGGTGTGCCAAGGGCTGCCATTGTAGGTTACACCAATACAGGAAAATCGAGCCTTTTAAATGCGCTCACTTCGGCAAGTGTGCATGCAGAAGACAAACTATTTGCTACGCTCGATCCAACAACTAGAAGAATACAATTCGTTAGGGGGCAGACCTTACTCATTACGGATACCGTTGGCTTTATCCGCAATTTGCCGCCTGGGCTCGTGGAGGCATTTCACAGCACTTTGGAAGAGGCTAGCCTTGCGGATGTTCTGATTCACGTAGCCGATGCCTCGGATAGAAGTATAGATGTTCATATCGAAACTACAAGGCAGGTTCTATCCGATATTGGAGCGGGCGAAATACCGTATATCCTCGTGTTGAATAAGATCGATCTTGTAGATCTGGACACAGTGCAGGCTTTTCTTTCGCGATACCCCGGAAGCATCGCAGTTTCCGCAAAAACTGGAGAAGGGCTTGGAGAGCTTGTAAAGGAAATCCAGAAAGCCTTGACGAAGCAAATGGAGCCATTGATACTTCGCATTCCGCATGCTGAATACCATATTGTAAGTCTCATTCTACGCGAAGCTACTGTGCTCGATGAACACTATGATGAAGAATTTACCTGGATTAGTTGCCGCATTCCGCGTAAACTCATAAAGGCAGTTCAGGAATACGCCTATAATGGGGCTTTCCCTCTAGCGGATTCCAATAAGCCATAATCCTAAACTAATTTGAAAGGATGTTTTTATAATGAAGGAGATCATTTCTGTGGCAGTAGTTGGAGCTGGCGCAATCGGCGCTTCTATAGCTGTGCGCCTCAAGGATGCGGGTAAACAGGTGATAATCTCTGCCAATGGAGAGAGAAAAGCTCGCTATCTAAAGCAAGGATTTGTCGTAAATGGCCAACAGTATTTCCTGCCTGTAAAAGACCAGCAAGAGGCAGCTCCAGCAGACCTTATTATTGTTGCAGTGAAAAATTACAGTCTCGAAGAGGCCATAGAGGAGATGAGGCCGTATATTAACACGAATACTATTATTCTATCGCTCTTAAATGGAATAGATGCGGTGCCAAGACTCCGCAAGGAGTTTGGTGAGGATAGGGTACCATATGCAATGATCCTCGGCATCGATGCACTTCGTGAAGAGAATAGGGTTCAATATCTAGCCAAGGGTAAGATATTTTGTGGCTTTGAGAAAGAGAAGGCACAGAAGAATGCTCCTAAGCTAGCTCTCCTCGAAGAGTTCTTTCGTACGAGCGATATCGCTTTTGTGGTGCCAGAGGATATAGTAAAGGAGATATGGTTCAAATTTATGATCAATGTTGGCCTTAACCAATGGTCTGCCTTGATAAGATCTCCGTATCGCCTTTTTCAAGACTCTCTCCATGGCCAGGAGCTTCTTAGGCAGACAATGATGGAAGTTATTGCACTATCTAGTCACTTCGACGTTAATCTCAATGAAACGGATATCGATCGTGGCATCGCTGTCTTACAGACACTTGCTCCTGAGGGCAAGACATCGATGCTTCAAGATGTAGAAGCAAGAAGGCAGACCGAGGTCGATGCTTTTGCGGGGGCAATGATACGTCTTGCCAAAGCTATTGGTCTCAATGTACCCATAAATGCGATCTTATACGAAGCTATTAGAGCTATCGAAGATTCATACAGGGCGGAGTAGAGATATCTCTCCAGAGACGAATGTTCTTTTCTCGCCATTATTGCTCAGAATGAGACTTCCATTTTCATCGATACCTTCACAGATGCCGTCTACTTCCTGTGCAAGCTGGGGGTGTCCAATAAGAAAGCGCATAGGAGCGCCTAACCCCCAGAGTCTATGCTCGTATTCCGAATGCCAATTAGGATTATGGAGTTCTTTAAGGACATGCTCGGTTATCGAGCAAGCAGCATTGTCGAGATTGGAAAAGGCTTGCGGAACAAACCCTAATGCTTCCTCTAAGCTGAAAGGTGAGAGATCAGTTTGGAGTCCACTATAGCTCGATTTCAGGAGATTGAGCCCGATACCAATAAAGACATTGTCTATAGTCTGCTCGCAGAGGATTCCGCAAAGCTTACCAAAGCGACCAGAATCAGCAGAAAGGGGAACGACTATGTCATTTGGCCATTTCAAGGAGAAATATGGCTTTTGTTCCTGTCCATATTTTCCATGATTAACTATAGGATTAGGGGACGCTTGAGTGTCTAAAGATGCAGCTTCCAAGCTTCTTTCCAATGCCCATACTATGCCAAGCCCCGAGCGGAGGGGTATTGCAGCAATATTCTTATAACTTTTTGGAAGAATCATGGTCATAAGAAGAGAATGTTTTGGCATGTCGCTCCATGTTCGACCTTCGATCCTACCACGTCCTGCGGTCTGAGTATCAGCCCGCACTATTGCAATATCTTTTACTAGTCCCTTTTGAAGAATTCTGCGCGCTTCATCCATAGTCGAGTCAAGGCTTACATATGAGAAGATCTTAATTGAGGATGGCTCGATCGAGAAGAATGAGCACAAATGATTTGCCACATGTTAAAGGCTAACGAAATTGCTATCTATCGACAAGAGTAGAGCTAGCATCGAACGGCAAGAGAATCTTTCGTTCTCAAAAATCCAGGGAGTTTGAAGGTTCATATCGCTGTGATATCATCGCTTTAGGATTATTCGTTGTTATCCGAAAAGGAATGAAATGAAACGCGATGTATGGCGTGTTTTGCCAATTGTTGTATTCGCCATCACACTCATAGGAGCTCTTGCTTTCAACATTGCTCTAGTTAGCAGAAGCCGCGATGCTCTCGCATCAACTATTCTTCGCAATCCATCTACTATTCATAGCGCCCGTTTTCATATTATCGCTATCCTTCCAGATACCGTGGATCCATTCTTTACACACTTGATTGAGGGCCTGTCTGAGGAAGCAGAAAAACAAGATGCCGCACTACAAATATTTTATTTTTCACCTACTGGCGCAGCCGATAGTGGCAGCATTTCTGGGGAAGTGTTGCGTTGGTTCGAGATTGCATTGCGCAGCAAGACCGATGGCATAATCCTTTTTCAAACCACTGGTCTTGACGTGAAGAGGCTTGCAGAAGCGGCCGAAAATGCGCAGATACCATTCGTCCCTCTTGCAATGGATGTTTCTCAGCAATGGATAAATGCCGGAGTAACAGGCGATTCTGCTAGTCAGGGGAAGGAGGCGAGCGCACTTGCTTTGAGCCTGTTAGGCGCCGCAGCCCGTATTGGCATAATTCTATCTTCAGACACATCCTTGGGTTATGCTTTAAATGAGGAACCCTTTTACAGAGGAGTGGAAGAGACACTCAAGAGCAAGCAAGGGGCCGCGATTGTCGCTGCAGAGCGCGAAGAAGAGAGTATTCTCGGTGGAGAAGATGCTTGCGCGCGTATGCTAGCTGAACACCCAAATATCAATGCGATCCTCTGCATAGACGCTAAGGCTACAATAGGCGCTGCTCAGGTTGTCATAGATCGTGGCATGGTGGGACAGATTGTCATCATAGGAGCTGATGAAAACTCAGAGGTTAATAGACTAATCGAAAAAGGCGTGGTCCAGGCAAGCATTGTTAGAGACGCCGTGGCTATGGGTAGAGCCGGGGTGACTCTCGCGATTGGCCAGCGGATTGGCATTCGGCCTCCGGAGAGAATCTCGGTAGGATACAGAGTGATCCCCACGCGAGGAGGAGGTTTATGATCGACTTTGCATCGATCTCTCGACCTCTAAAAGCCAAGCGGCACAAGGGGAATGGTCTTCGTGATCGCATAATCGCTAATTCCGCAGTAATACTTCTTGTTTTAGTTATAGCGACATCTTACACAGCATCCACTTCGTTTAATTTGGCGCGAAGTGTAGAGCTTCTATTCCATAATTCTGTATCGATGGAAGAACTCAGAACAGTCCTGAGAGAAACCCAAGATAATCTTACAGGATACCTAAGTGCTAAGAATTCGGAATCGCTCAGAGAATTTATACGCAATTCAACTCTCCTTTCTAATATGGCACATAAACTAAATAAAGAAAACAAAAAGGACGATGTCTTCTTGCTCGAAAAGGATCTGGCTTGCCTTGTAGAGAGCTATCTTGCGAGTGCCGAAGGGGCTGTCCAGGCTAAACGTGGCCGCGATGTCACAAAGTATGTAAGCCTTTATGAGGAAGCAAGGCGTGGAGCTTCTTACATAGATTTTTTGAGTACAAGAATGGATACTATCTATTTAGGTCAGTCATTAGCTGGATTTTCTTCGTATCGAGCGAATATCAGTCTTGCAATTATGTCAAATGGAGTGCTATTGCTTGCAGCCTTTTTACTCTCGATCGCTCTAATTGGAAGATATTCTTATACAATCACTGAACCACTAGCGCGGCTTTCAGTGGCTGCCGATGCGGTAGCTAGAGGAGAGTATGACCATCCTCTACCACCATATGAACGAGAGGATGAGATAAGAACGCTTCATGATGCATTTATCAATATGAAGGACAGTGTCCAAAAGGCTTTTGTCGAATTGACCAGAAAGGCCGAGCTGGAGCGTTCGCTGATGGAAGAGCGCATGCGCGTTCTTACATATCAGCACCGACTAAAGGATGCGGAACTTCTGGCGCTTCAGACGCAGATAAATCCACACTTTCTGTATAATACTTTGGCAGCGGGCTGGCAGCTGGCGCTCTCCGAGGGCAATGAGAAGACCGCAGAATTCCTTGAAAAGCTCGCAGCATTCATACGTTACTCATTGAAGCCTTCTACTAGGTTTGTTCTTGTCTCGGAAGAAATAGAATGTGTCCGCCAATATATTTGGCTTTTGAGGCTGAGATTTGGTGAGCGTTTTGAATTCTGCCTTGACATACAGGATGAAGCCCTAGGCTATGAGACGCCCGCGCTTGTGCTTCAACCCCTTGTAGAAAATGCAATTGTGCACGGCTTAAAAGATGTCGAAGAAGGAGGCAGAGTAATAATATCAGCCAAGCTGGAAGGAGAAACAATTCGTTTCTCGGTTAGTGATTCAGGTTGTGGAATGAGCAATGAATACATCACACTTGCTCTTGCGGCAGCTAGACCAGAGGATACAAGACCTCAACATGGTATTGGCTTACACAATGTAGTTAGGAGGGTTGCTCTTGCTACAGGAGGTCTGGGCAGAGTCGAAATCGAGAGCCAACTTGGCCATGGCACTTGTGTTACAATCCTCTTGCCGACAGGAAAAACATCATGAAAAGAGTGCTCATAGCCGACGACGAGATTCCGATTGTAAATGGACTTCAGCTTCTTTTCAAACGCTATTTCCAGGGTGGCTATCTAGTGGTCGGAACCGCTCAGTCTGGCCGCGAGGTTATCGAAAAAAGCAAAACTCTTGCACCAGACATAGTGCTTATAGATGTTCAAATGCCTGGCATCAATGGACTAGATGCAATAAGAGAGCTTTCCCAGCAGGGCGGAACCAAGGCATTTATCCTAGTGACTGCATACGAGCGATTCGATATTGCTCGTGAAGCCCTTTCTATGGGTGTCTGCGATTATCTTCTAAAACCAGTTTCCAAGGAAAGGCTCGAGATAGCTTTGCAAGCAGCATCTTCTTATCTCGATCGTCTTCATATACTCGAAGAAAAAGAGCTCGAATTCAAAGAGAATCAACAAAAGCTGCTACCCTTTGTCAAAACCGCTTTCTTTGTATATCTGCGCCAGCAGCGCAGGGCTAGAGACAGAGAACCAAGGGAGACTAAACGCACAAAAGTCTTGAGAGACGAGCTCAATCTGTACAAGGAAGTGCTACACATTTCAGGAGAAGCTGGTGTTATGGGTATCGCGAGTTTTTCACCAGCAGACGGCTTGGCAAACTTGCTCTACGAGCATTTTTGTTCTGCTCTGCAATATAAAACTTTAGCTCTGGCAGGACCACTCGAGGACAATCGTTATTGTGCATGGTTCTTGCCGTTGAAATCTCCTATTGATCAAGGTACTGCTGTTGAAGCTGAGGTTGCAACTTTTCTTGAGTTGCTCGCTTCATCCTTTTCATCACAGCTCGCAACAGGCGAATTGAGGTTTGCTTGTGGTCAGCCAGAATTGCTCGAGAATATTGGTTGTTCTTGGGATAACGCCGTGCGCGGCTTTGGGCTTGGCTCCGAATCCATAATTAGCTCCAGACCTAGCTTCGGAGAAGAAATCATGGAGAATCGAGAAGAACCAGCTTCGGCATTTGATGCCCAGTTCTATGATGCTATTATGGAAGGACAGTATGCCATGGCTGGACAGCTGCTTGAAAAGCTAATTCTAACTGTGGAAGAAGTGGAGGCCAAACCGCGCGATCTATATTTTAGAATAATAGCAGCGCTTTCATTCTGGGCTTCTAAGCTTGCAGGAGGAGGAGTGCTCTCCGATAATGTCTATAGAGATTTTATGGATTTTAGCGATATCGAAAGATTGTGGGAGGAGCGCTTTTGGCATCTATTTGCATCTGCAGTCAGAAGCAGGTTCCAGAGTCTGCAGCAGCACGCAGCTGAGGTAGGGACTCATTCGCCTTTTGTTGTCAAGGCTTTGCAATATATAGAGAACCATTACCAGGAACCGATAACGCTCGAAAGTGCAGCTGCAGCAATAGGCATTTCTGCAGGACATCTTACACGCCTTATGTCAGACGAACTAAAGAGAGGCTTCGCACGGACCTTGATAGGATACAGAATCCAGAAAGCCAAAGAGTTGCTTAAGATGCCAAACATTTCAATACGGGAAGTAAGCCAACGCTGCGGATATTCTGATGCTAATTATTTTGCGCGCTTGTTTCGTCGCCTTACCGGACTTACGCCGCGTGAATATGCCGCGCGGATGGCAAAGGGAGAAAATAGCGATGCCTAAAACAATGCGTAAGGCCCATTGTAATGTTTTTTTCATGATGATCATTATCTTAGCAGCTATCGCTCTTAGTTATTCTTCATGCAGCAAATCAGAAAAGACAGTCGAAATCAAGTCTCCTTTGATTGGATTTTCGTTGGATTCTCTGGTAGTAGAACGATGGAGACGAGATGTAGATAGCTTTACTAAAGCAGCACACGACCTAGGGGCAGAGGTCGTGCTCCGAGTGGCAAATCAGAACGCTGAGACGCAAATAGCGCAAGTTCGAGAGCTCTTGGGTCAAGGCATAGATGTGCTCGTAATTATTCCAAATGATGCAGAAAGGCTTTCCGAGGTATGCCGCGAAGCAAAAAGAAAAGGCGTAAAGGTGTTGAGCTACGATCGACTTGTCCACAAGGCTAATGTCGATCTCTACATTTCCTTCGACAATGAAAAAGTGGGAAGTCTCCAAGCTCAAGCGCTTGTAGAAGCTGTCCCACAGGGGAATTATGTAATCATAAATGGAGCTACCACAGATAACAATGCTTTCATGATCAATAAGGGTTTTCATTCGGTGCTCGATCCATTCATTGAATCTGGCAAGATTCATCTTCTCGAAGAGATTTGGCCAAACGACTGGATGAGCGACGAAGTAAGAACACGATTTGAAGACCTTGTAAAACCAGGTCAGAAGATCGATGCAGTGCTATGCGGTAATGACATGCTTGCAGAGACAGTAATATCGGTGCTATCGGAAAATAGAATGGTTGGAAAGACGAAGGTTACTGGGCAAGATGCCGAACTTTCAGCCTGTCAACGCATTGCCGAAGGAAGCCAATTTGCAACTGTCTATAAACCTATTGACAGCTTAGCGCTCAAGGCGGCGGGCTTTGCAGTAATGATGGCTAATGGCGAAAAAATAAGATATGAGAATAAAATAGAAGATGGTAGCTATAAGGTTCCATACATTGCACTCGAGCCGGTTCTCGTAACGGCAAAGACTTTGGATTCAACGGTAATAGAGGATGGTTTTCATAGCCGCGATGATGTATATCGAAATGTAAAACACTGAATAGGTAAGCATTTCTGATCCCAAGATTTTCATTCTGGACATTTATGAAGCTGTTTTATCTTAAAAGTCCTAGTACTACATTGAGCAAGCTATATATGCGCAAATACATGAGTTTTATCACAAAATTCCTAATGCGCGATTACAAATTCTAACGGAAAATGATAGTTGGTGCGTACCGAATTTTATTATAGGCGCCAAACTAGTCGCATTGCGATTAGAGTCTATTATTTTCAAGGAGGATTTCTGATGAAACGAACATTACTCATTGCAATGTTGTTTACAGTAGTTGCAGGATTTGTATTTGCTGAGACACAAGTGGGCATCGTGCTCCCAACCAAGGATGAGCCTCGCTGGATTCAAGACCAGACTCAATTTCTAGATGCTCTAAAAACTGCTGGATTCAGCGCAAAGGTTCTTTTTAGCCAGGGAGATTCTGCAAAGGAAAAAGCCAATGTCGAGGCCCTAGTGAGCGAAGGCATAAAAGTCCTCATTATTTGTCCTCATGATGGAACCGCCGCTGCGTCTGCAGCCGATCTTGCCCATAGCGCAGGTGTCAAGGTTATATCTTATGACCGACTAATTCGCGATACAACTAGCGTCGACTACTATGTAACCTTCGACAGCTTTGAGGTTGGAAAAGCATGGGGCGATTATCTCAACTCCAAGGTTCCCGCTGGCACGAAAGGCAACAACCTATATCTGTATGCAGGAGCAGCAAGCGACAACAACTCTTTCATATTCTTTGAAGGAGCATGGAGCGCCCTTCAGCCTAAAATAGCTGATGGCACATATATCGTAAGGAATTCGGACAAAGCTGTAGCTCTTTCAAAGAAAGCCAAGCTCACTCGCGATGAAGAAGCTCAGATCATTGGACAAGTTACGACCAACTGGAACTTCAGCGATGCCAAGAACAAGGCTGAAGCTAACTTAACGGCAGCTCCTAAGGAAGCCAAAGGAACCGTGTATATCTGCGCACCTAACGATGGCACCGCCCGTGCAATTGCCGATGCCTTTGCTGCTGATAAAGATGTGAAGACTTATTACATCACTGGCCAGGATGCCGAGATAGCTTCCATTCAGTATATCATCGACGGCAAGCAATCCATGACTGTCCTTAAGGATGTGCGCACGCTGGTAAAGGATGCAATCAACGCGGCTACCGCATACATGAAAGGACAGACACCTCCAGTTACGTCTTATTACAACAATGGCAAGAAAGATGTACCTGCCAAGCCGACAGCCATCATTACGGTAACTAAAGAGAACGTAAAGAAAGAGATTATCGATTCCGGATATTGGCCTGCTGAAAAGTTCACTGGCCTCAAGTGATCATTGGGGTGTGCAAGCATGCCCATTTGAGTACGATCAGAAGAGCCGCTCATTACGAGCGGCTCTTGTTTGTAGTAAGATCAATCCAGGCGGGTACAAATTATGAATGACAATATTCTCGAAATGCGGCATATCACAAAGACCTTCCCAGGTGTTCGAGCATTGAATGATGTCAACTTTGCAGTGCGCCGCGGAGAGATTCACTGTTTGGTAGGGGAAAATGGGGCTGGAAAATCGACACTTATGAAGGTCTTGAGCGGCGTATATCCGCACAATGAATTCGAAGGCGAGATTATCCTCAATGGAAAGAAAGTAGCGTTCGATGGCATTCACGATAGCGAGGAAGCAGGCATAGGTACAATCTATCAGGAGCTTGCACTTGTGCCGGAGATGACTGTCTATGAGAACATCATGTTGGGGCATGAAATCCGACGCGGTATGACCATCGATGTGCACGAGATGATAAAGAAAGCAGAAGAGCTTCTTAAGAGGGTTAGACTTTCTATCAACCCTACTGCCAAGATAAAGGACCTAGGTATTGGCAAGAAACAGCTTGTCGAGATTGCAAAAGCCTTGAGTCGAAATGTATCGCTTCTCATACTCGACGAACCGACAGCGACATTAAACGAAGACGACTGCGAAAACCTGCTAGATATAATAAGAATGCTTAAGATGCAAGGTGTAACTTCCATCATGATATCCCATAAGCTAAAGGAGGTACTCTCCATTGCCGAAACGATAACGGTGCTCCGCGATGGTCAGACTATATGTACCCTTGATCGCCGCAATGATGAGGTCAATGAGCAAGTTCTCATAAAGCATATGGTGGGGCGTTCAATAGAGAATATCTATCCTCCTCGCATATCCAAGCCCGAAGAAACAGTTTCTCTCGAAGTAAAGAATTGGAATGCTTACGATCCAAAACTTGGACGAAAAGTGCTGAACAATGTCAATTTCTATGTTCGCAAAGGGGAGGTTGTGGGGCTCTCCGGTCTTGTAGGCTCCGGAAGAACCGAATTGGCGAGGAGCCTCTTTGGAAATCCGGATAAATATGAGATTTCTGGCGACCTCATTCTAAAGGGAAAGAAACAGCGCTTCTCACATCCCAGCCAAGCCATAAAGGCAGGGCTGGCATATGCAACAGAAGACCGAAAAGCCAATGGCCTTATTCTTATTAAATCAATCCAGGAAAATATTTCTCTTGCTAATCTGCAAGGGGTATCGAAAAATGGCTTAATCAACGAAGAACTCGATAAGCAGACCGCTCTCAGCTTTGTGGATTCTCTATCGATAAAAACGCCGGGAATTCACCAGCTTGTGATGAATCTTTCTGGCGGAAATCAGCAGAAGGTCTCAGTTGCGAAATGGCTCTTTGTTGAACCCAATGTGCTTATATTCGATGAACCAACCAGAGGTATCGATGTTGGCGCAAAATACGAAATTTATAACATTATCAATGATCTGGTAGCAAAGGGCATGAGTATTTTGATGATATCGTCCGAATTGCCTGAAATACTGGGCATGAGCGATCGTATCTATGTCGTAGCGAATGGGACGATTACTGGTGAGCTCGATGCAAAATCGGCAACGCAAGAAGCGATCATGCGCCTTGCGACACAGTACTGAGGAGGAAGCAGATGAGTGAGTTAATGACTGTGCTGAAAAAGAATGTTCGCGAATACGGCATGTATATCGCCTTGGCGGTGATCATGGCAGTATTCACTATTCTATCTAAGGGTATATTCATATCATCGCGAAATATCGCCAACCTCCTCAATCAAACAGGATATATAGCTGTATTGGCAGTTGGCATGACTTTGGTTATTGTAATTCGGCATATAGACCTGTCTGTGGGCTTTCTATCCGGGTTTCTAGGTGCCATTGCTGCCATAGCTTTGACTCAATGGAATTGGTCGCTATGGCTAACAATTCTATTCGTGCTTGCTTTGGGCGTAGTAGCAGGACTTTTTACTGCGCTCCCTGTGGCGAGCCTTGGTATTCCCGCATTCGTTGCGTCTCTCGCCGGGTGGCTTATTTACCGAGGCGCATTGATGCTGGTCACTGCAGCTACAGGAACTATCATAATACCAAATGAGGCGTTCAATGCCATCGGCAATGGCTATATCCCCGATATTCTAGCTAGTGAGACATTTCTGCCTGGGGTTCACAAGACTACCCTTCTTTTAGGAGCGATTGCCATTGTTATTACGATTTTTGGACAGATAGCTGATCGAAAGCGCAAAATCCAGTATAAATTCGAGGTCTCCTCCTCTGGGCTATTTGCAGCCCAGCTTATCTTTATTTCGGTTATCCTTGGATTCATTGCATGGATTTTGGCAGGGTATAATGGTCTATCGTGGACTATCGTAATAATGCTGGCGGTTGTGTTGGTATATGATTTTATTACTAGGCGCACAGTGCTTGGCCGGCATATCTATGCCGTTGGTGGTAATCCGGAGGCAGCAGAGCTGTCGGGTATCCGCGTAAAGAATATAACATTTGTCGTATTTGCATCGATGGGATTCTTAGCAGCGCTTTCTGGCATTCTATTTACCGCAAGGCTCAAATCGGCGACTCCACAGGCAGGCACGCTCTTCGAAATGGATGCGATTGCTTCGGCATATATTGGTGGCGTATCGGCAGCTGGGGGAGTTGGTTCCATAAGTGGCTCTCTAATCGGTGCTCTTGTCTATATGTCGCTCATGAACGGCATGAATCTGCTCGGAACAGATATTTCTCTGCAGTATATAATCCGTGGCTTGGTTCTTCTATTGGCTGTAATCTTCGATGTAATGACGCGAAAACAGAAGGCCTAGACCCAGAACATCTATTTTGCATTTATATACTTGTGGACCCTCTAATCAGCGGGTATAATTAGCAGAATTCCAGTGCATACCCAAAGGAGGTACTCGAGTATGAAAAAATTTTTATTTGGGGCTTTGGCTATTGCCGTTTTGATGGCCGGCTGTGGAGGCGGAGGCAAATCGTCGGTTATAAAAGCGGGTTGGCTTGGTTCACTAACTGGAGACCAGGCCGTATGGGGCGAGTGCGAGCTCAATACCGTAAAGATGTTGTTTGAAGAGTATAATGCGGCAGGCGGTATCGAAGTAGGAGGCAAAAAGTACACTCTAGAAGTAATAGGTTATGACAATAAAGGTGATGCTCAAGAATCAGTCAATGCTACAAAGCGCCTAACAGGTCAGGACAAAGTGGTCGGCATAATTGGTCCGAATGCTTCGGGCTGCGCTATTCCTATAGCATCAGTCCTCGAAAAGGCAAAAGTGCCTGATATAGCGACAGTTGCTACCAATCCAAAGGTCACAGTCCAGGATGGCAAGGTAAAGCCATACAACTTCCGTGTCTGTTTTATAGACCCCTATCAGGGTGCTGTAGCAGCTGGCTTTGCCTATGATCGATTGGGAGCGCGGACTGCTGCAGTTCTATACGATGTAAGCGATGATTATTCGCAAGGCCTGCGAGAGTTCTTCAAAATAAACTTTGAGAAAAAGGGCGGCAAAATTGTCGCAGAAGAATCGTTCAACTCCGGCGATGTGGATTTCAGGCCTCAGCTCTCAAAAATCAAGGCTCAAAACCCAGATGTCATTTTTATGCCCTATTTCTTCAAAGAAGTATCGCTTTCGGCCAATCAGGCCAGAGAGCTCGGCATTAAAGCAACTTTGCTCGGTGGTGATGGATGGCCTTCGGACCAGCTGATCTCGATGGGCGGGAAAGCGGTCGAAGGGAGCTATTTTGTAAATCACCTCGATTATGCGGATCCTGCAGTCCAGGATTTCAAAAATCGTTACAGAGAGAAGTATGGCAAAGAGGCTGAGCTCAATGGCTTCTTGGCACATGATGCGGTTCTGCTTTTTGTGGAAGGGCTCAAAAAAGCTGGCAAGCCAAATGGTGAGGCTCTAGCAAAAGCACTCGAGGGCATCGATGTTCAGGGTATTACCGGCCGAATTCATATAAGTCCGGAAACGCACAACCCTGAAGGCAAGGATGCCGCAATCCTGAAGATAGTCAATGGAGAGTATATATTCCAGGAGAAATACGCAGCTCAGTAAGGAACTGGACAAGAAGGCAATTGGCGGCCAACTGCCGATTGCCTTCTTCTTTTTTATAAAAAAAGTCGGCAATCCATAAAATGTAGTCCAAAGGAAGGGCAATGGTCCAATTCCTTCAACAACTTATAAATGGCTTATCCATAGGCTCTGTCTACGCTCTCATGGCAGTTGGATATTCGCTTGTCTATTCGATTATGAATTTTTCGAACTTTGCGCATGGCGGCGTAATAATGCTGGGGGCATATTTTGGATTCTTTTGTCTTACGCTATTCAAGCTGCCATTTGCTTTTGCATTTTTGATTGCTTCGTTAGGAACTCTTGTAGTTGCCATAATTATAGAACGGATAGCTTATAAGCCACTGCGCGAGCGAAAAGCCCCTTTTCTATACTTTATTATTTCAGCAATGGGCACATCAATAATGCTCGAAAACCTTGTAATTGCGACGATAGGCCCAACTTTTCGTACATATCCCGAAGTATTCCCAAAAGTTCCAATAGAGATTGGTTCTCTCGCCATTGGAAGGCTAGATCTGATAATCTTCGTGATCTCCGCCGTGAGCCTTACTCTCCTTATGATTTTCATAGATAAAACAAAGCTAGGCAAAGCGATACAAGCGGCCTCGTACAATATCAAGGCATGCGCCCTAATGGGAATAAATACCGATATAGTTATTCTTACGGTATTTGGGCTTGGAGGGTTTCTTGCAGGCATAGCAGGCGTATTTTTTGGCATGAAATACACGGTTTATCCACAGATTGGCAATATTACTACCAAATCGTTCATCGCAGCTGTGTTTGGTGGCTTAGGGAGCCTACCTGGCGCGGTGCTTGGCTCGGTAATTCTGGGTGTCATAGAAACCTTTGTCGCTGGATATATCTCATCGCAGTTTCGAGACCTGATAGCTTTTGTGATTCTGATAGGCGTTCTGGTGCTGAGACCGAGGGGCATAATGGGTAAGGTTACCGAGGAAAAGGCTTAGGGGGCGAGCATGGATTGGACATATATTCAGGGAATTCTGATGCTCGCAGGAATAAATATGATCACAGTTTTGGGACTAAGTCTTTTGACAGGTTTTACAGGACTGTTTTCGTTTGGGCATGCTGGATTCATGGCAATTGGAGCCTATATTGGAACTTGGATCAGCGCCTCTCCAGCATCTACGCCAGCTGGCCTTGGGTGGCCTTTTATCTTTTCTGTATTGGGTGGGGGAATCGCAGCTGGCCTTGTGAGCTATCTGCTAGGTAGAATAACGCTTAAACTCAAAGGCGATTATTTCTGCATAGCAACGCTTGGGTTTGGCGAAGCCATCCGCCTTATCTTCAACAATGTGAATCGTTTTGGTGGGGCTAGGGGTTGGCCTGGGGTTCCCGGAAGAAGCACTTTTCTTGCCATTCTTATCGCGGATGTCATTGCGGTGCTTGTCCTGGCAAATATTGTAAACTCGAAGCATGGTCGGAATATGATTGCGGTGCGAGAAGAGGAA
The DNA here is from genome assembly GCA_022704665.1 of Spirochaetota bacterium. Classification (GTDB taxonomy): domain Bacteria; phylum Spirochaetota; class Spirochaetia; order Treponematales; family Rectinemataceae; genus Rectinema. Next base: position 51,596 of record JAKJFY010000002.1, read on the forward strand.
CTCGCCGCACAGACTGCTGGCATAGATGTATTTCGTTACAAGATGATCTCTCTTGTCATCAGCGCAATATATGCAGGGGTTGCAGGTGTATTTTTGGCTCATTATATGACATTTATTCAACCTAAGATGTTCTCTCTCACTAAATCGACCGAGCTCACAATCATAGTCATATTCGGAGGGCTTGGCTCTATTTCAGGGTCGGTCTTGGGGGCTTTGGTGCTCACCGCCCTTCCTGAAATTCTGAGGGCTTTTGAGATATGGAGGCTCGTATTCTATGGAGCGGCAGTCATTTTGATTATGGTGAGTAGGCCAAAGGGTTTAATGGGCGGCATGGAGCTTACACCATCGGGGATTCGCAAGGCAATGGCAGAAAGAAACGCTCTGCGCGAGGCAAAAGCAAAGCTTCTTGCGGAGGCGCAAGAGGGAGAAGAGCAATGATAGCCTCGCCTGTTCTTCATATCAAAGATCTAACAAAGAGATTTGGTGGACTGATTGCAGTAGATAATGTGAGCTTTGATGTTCCCGAAGGAGGCATTATAGGGCTAATAGGACCTAATGGCGCAGGGAAGACGACTATTTTCAACCTAATCACGGGAATATATAAGCCAACATCTGGTTCAATCGAGTTTAAGGGCAGATCCTTAGTAGGTCTTGAGCCATTTCGGATTGCTGAAAAAGGCATAACACGGACATTCCAAAATATAAGGCTTTTCAAGAACTTGAGTGTATTCGACAATGTATTGACAGCTTGTCATAGAAATGCGAATTACAATTTTGCGGAAGCAATTTTCCGCCTTCCTCGTTTCCGGTCCCAAGAAAAAGAGCTAATGGAAAAGGCAGAACAGCTCTTAGATATAATGGGGCTTCAATGCTACAAAGACCTTATTGCAAACAATTTACCTTATGGGCTGCAGAGAAGGCTGGAGATTGTAAGGGCGCTTGCGCTTAATCCAATGCTTCTGTTATTGGATGAGCCAGCCGCAGGTATGAACCCCGATGAAACCGAGCAGCTTATGGGCCTTATTGCCAGAATTCGAGATGATTTTAAGCTCTCGGTTCTTGTGATAGAGCATCACATGGACCTGGTAATGGGTGTTTGTGAAAATATAGTCGTTCTGAATTTCGGCGAAAAAATTGCGGAAGGTAATGCGGACGAAATATCTAAGAATCCTCTGGTCATCGAAGCCTATCTTGGAACACCAGAGGAGGCCGCAAATGCTTGAGATAAAGAATCTGCATGTTGCGTATGGTGGCATTCGAGCGTTAAAAGGTGTTTCGCTCTCTGTGCAAGAAGGTGAGATAGTCACAATTATCGGAGCTAATGGCGCAGGGAAATCGACCTTGCTGAATACTATTTCCGGATTTTTGAGGCCAGCAAAGGGGACGATCCAGTATAAGGATAAGCCTCTCCCTCGGCGCCCAGACTTGATTGTCAAGGCTGGCATCTGTCAGGTTCCTGAAGGGCGCTTAGTATTCGCTAATTTGAGCGTACTAGATAATCTCATGCTTGGGGCCTATCGGCGGAGCGACAAGAAGGCTGTCAATGCCGATCTCAAAAAAGTCTTTGAGATATTCCCCAGGCTAAAAGAGCGTCAATCCCAAAGAGCAGGAACGCTCTCTGGCGGAGAACAGCAGATGCTTTCCATGGGGCGTGCTCTCATGACCAATGGAGAGCTCATTCTTATGGATGAGCCCTCATTAGGCCTAGCTCCTCTTCTAGTCCAGACTGTCTTCGAAATAATCGAGCAATTCCGAGGACTTGGCAAGACTATACTTCTGGTGGAGCAGAATGCGTTCAAAGCGCTTCAAATCGCAGATCGGGCTTATGTACTGGAACAGGGAAGAATTGTAAAGCAAGGGCCATCTCGCGACCTTGCCCAGGATCCTGCTGTAAGAGAGGCTTACCTTGGTTCGCGTACTCGAGGCGGGGGAGGCTAAGCTCAAGAGCGCGATCTAGCTCGTTCTATGAGCAGCTCTTTAAGATCAGCTTCAGTATCGATGTCGCGAAGTATATTTGGGTCTTCGACTTCCAAAAATTCAATGTCGTTCTGGTGATGGCAAAAAAATCCCCTTAGCCCATTTTTTCCATCCCAGCTTTCCACTAGAGAGAACAATGCTCTATGAATGATTGGTGGATGGCCTGAGGCTTTGTTATATTGGGGAATTATTATGGGTCTATCCTTGATGGCGTTCTTGAGCTTGGCCACAGTGCTTGGCAAGACGAAGGGAATATCGACCGGCAGAATAAGAGCAGCATCGCAAGTTAAAGAGGCGGAACGCAAACCTGCGCAGATCGAAGTGAACATTCCTTTTCTGTAATCATTGTTGAATATTGGGCGTATTCCATGCGAACCTGCGAGTGTGCCCACTCTATCGGCATCGAATCCTGTCACTGCGATTATTTCGCTTATCCCCGCCTCTCTAAAGCAATTTGCTGCATGCAGAAGCATGGGGATTCCCTCGATTTCTACAAGAGCTTTGGTGGTTCCCATGCGAGAAGAGCAGCCTGCTGCTAGAATGATAGCAATAGGGTCGCTTGTCCTAAAGTCTGGCATAGAAATAAAATCCTCTAGCACGGAGATGACACACGAGGCTTTTTGTTAGAGCTTGGGCAGCACACCGGATCGGACTGCAATTACTTCCGCCATGATGCTTATAGCGATCTCTTCCGGCGTCTGTGCTCCAATTCCAAGTCCAATGGGAGAATGTACCCTCGAAAGATCGCTCTCAGAGAAACCTTCTTCGCGGAGCGCCGCAAAAATGCCATCTCGCTTGGTCTTAGAACCAATAAGACCGATATAGCCTGCTTTTGTTCGCAGAAGACAAGATAGCATTTCCTTGTCGATATCGGGCTTTCGGGTGAGTATCATAGCGCAGTCCTGAGGGCCAATTTCGATAGCTGGTGCATCTCTGGATGCCATAAGGGGGTCTGAAAAATTCTCAATTATCCTGAGCATGTTGGCATTTGGAAATCGTTCTCTTGTGAGGAGTTCCGCTCTGTCATCGGTCACAATTACGCGAAAACCGACTAGGCTTGCAGCTACACTTGTTGCCTTGCCGACATGGCCAGCCCCAAATATGTAGGCGATAGGATCCGGCTTAAATCCAAGTTGGAAAGCTCGAGCCCTCTTGAATTTGTCTGCTTCAGGTAATTCCAATTCGAAACATGAAGCTCCGTAGGAATTATGAGCGCTTTCCAGACTTGAAGCACTTGTCTTTTGTAGGTGAGGATATAAGGCTCTTCCTTCTTTATCTATTGCAAAGCAATGCTTTTCTTCGGAAGTTCTTGCAACAATAAAAGCGCATGGATTACCAGATTCTACATGCTCAAAGCATGTTTTGAGGGCATTGTATGCTTCGCTCTGTGGATCGATTCTTTCGATGTGCAGAGATACCTTGCCTCCGCAGGTCATCTGGTTTTGCTGCGCCTCGGGCGAAAGATCAAAAAAGAGATCTTGGTGATCGCCTCCGACCTCAAGTAGTTTTCGTATCGCCATAATGGCTTGATTTTCTATATATCCTCCACCAACCGTACCCTCCATTCTGCCATTCATATCCACTGCCATAAGAGCGTCTGTGCCTCTCGCTGTCGAGCCGCTTGCATGAGTAACAGCGGCAAGAACCACAGTCTCGTCGCTGTCTAGGCGTTCTATAATCCAGGATCTTAATTCGCGCATAATCTAATTGGACCCTTCGATTTTTGCTTTATCAATTGCCATCAGCACGCGCTCTGGTGTAAAGGGGTAATCTGTCATACGGACGCCTATAGCATTTCTTATTGCATTGCCGATGGCCGCAGGAGGTGTATCTATTCCTATCTCGCCAGCGGATTTTGCACCAAAGGGCCCCGAAGGCTCATAGCTATCTACTAGCTCGACCGTGATTCTTCCCACATCTTCCCTTGAAGGTATTGCATAAGTCATAAGGTTATGGCTAAGCATGTGACCTCTCTCCGAATAGCGCACATCTTCATAGAGGGCAAGGCCGATGCCCTGGAGTACAGCTCCTTCTATTTGGATGGTTGTAAGTTTGGGATTGATTGGAGTACCGACATCAGCTACCGATACATAGTGAACGACCTCGACTTTGCCTGTTTCCTTGTCGAGCTCTATCTCGACAAAGGCAGCTAGATAAGGAGGAGGGGATTTTGCACCGGTAAAGGATTCCGTTGCCTCGATGGTCTTCATTCTTTCTCCATCGTGGTAGAGAGTATCGAAGCTGAAATCGTAGAGCGATAGCGATTTGCTGCCATTGAGGGTCTTGAAAGTCTTGTTATCGAATATGACGAACGCAGGATCGACGCCAAACTTCTGAGCAACTGCTTCTATGAGTTTTTTCTTTAGGCTACGAGCCGCTTTGACTACAGCGGAACCTGAGACATAGGTAGTGCTCGATGCATAAGCACCTACATCGAAAGGCGTATTGTCGGTATCGGAAGAGTAAACGACAATGCTTTCTACATCGACGCCAAGCTCTTCAGCCGCCATCTGAGCAAGAATCGTGTCAGATCCCGTACCAAGATCCGTGGCTCCTACGTGGAGCTTAAAGAATCCCCCATCTTGAAATTCGATTCTCGCCGAACCCATATCTATGAGCGGTAAGCCCGATCCTTGCATGGCTATCGCCATGCCCATTGCTCGCAATTTTCCTGGGGCTACCTCCCAAACGAGCCGATCTGGATTCCAGCCTATCAGCTCTTTCCCGCGGGCTATGCATTCCTCGAGCTTGCAGGATTCGATTGTCATGGCGACACCTTCGGTTCCCTCTCCCATGATACGAAATACATCGCTGGTTTCGCCTTCGTGAATCATGTTCTTGTGGCGAAGTTCCACAGGGTCCATGCCTATCCTATGTGCTAGCTCATCCATTGCGGATTCGAGACCGGTAAGGCCTTGAATTGCTCCATAACCTCTAAAGGCGCCTGCTGAAACCTTGTTTGTATACACGACATGGCCACCAAAGCGAACGGCATTTACTTTGTTGTAGAGTGGCAGAGTTTTTGAGCCAGCAACCATGAAGACTGTCAGCGCATGCTCGCCATAAGCACCGGTATTCGAGAGCACTTGCATGTCGATGGCATTGAGTTTTCCATCGGAATTGGCGCCGAGCCGCACTTTGACGCGCATCTCGTGGCGGGTAAAGGTGGCCTCGAAAACTTCGCGGCGAGTGAGGGCGAGGCGCGCAGGTTTTCCGGTTTTCAAAGTTACCATGGCGACATAAGGCTCGATGTGAATATGCTGTTTGCCTCCAAAGCCTCCGCCTATCCTGGGCTTAATAATGCGAATCTGTCGCAGAGGCATCTGAAGGGCCAATGCGAGCAACCTACGCGTATGCCAGGGGTTTTGGGTAGAGGTGACGATTACGAGCCTCCCATGGATATCGATGTAGCTAAAGGCTGTGTGAGGCTCGAGCGCTACGTGCTGTTGAGCTTGAGTGTGTACTGTGGTCTCGACCTGGACAGGCGAGTTGGCTAATTCTTCCTCTACGTTTCCTATCTCCATGTTGTAGGCTGCAGCGATATTCCTCTTAGGTTCGAATCCTATAGGAAACATCTCATGAATTTCGGGTTCGGGATGTATGATGATAGGATTGTCCAGAGCCTTTTCGAAATTCAAAAGAGGTTGTAACACCTCATATTGCACTTTGACGAGCATCGCGGCTTTTTCTGCTGTAGCTTCGTCTTCTGCTGCCACTACTGCAACCTCATCTCCCACATAGCGCACATATTCATCGAGAATAAATCGGTCATGAGGACTGGGCTCGGGGTTCCCCTGTCCTGCTCTCGTGATAGGCACACGAGGGCAATCTTTCCATGTCAGTACACAAGCTACACCAGGCAATGCAAGCGCTTCCGAAGAGTCTATCGCAACGATTCTAGCAAAAGCGTGAGGGCTTCGCACAAGCTTTACATAGAGAGCATTGGTGGGAGCCAGATCATCGGCAAAGGCTGGTCTACCGAGCACCAAGCCTTCCCCATCGATCTTTGCTATATCATGGGCAATGACATTGAATTTTTTGGTTGCTTTGAGTGTTTTGCTATCTGCGGGCGGCACCGAATCAGAATTATCAATCATGGACTGCCTCCAGATATTTCTTTATCGCTCGGATCTGTCCTTCATAGCCTGAGCAGCGGCATAGGTTGCCCGAAAGATAATGACGTATTTCCGCTTCGCTGGGGTTTTGGAGCTCTTTTTTCATCGATAATACGGTGAGAGCGAAGCCAGGCGCACAAAAGCCGCACTGATCTGCTCCTTCCGCAGTCAAAAATCGCGCAAATTCCTTAGCTTCTTCTGCAACACCCTGTATTGTGGTTATTCGCTTTCCGTCAGCTCTTACAGCTAGAAATGAACAGGAAAGTACAGGCTTGTCCTCGATCAGAACAGTACAAGCGCCACAACTTGCCGTATCACAGCCTTTCTTTACTTCCAGATATCCAGCTTTCCGGAGCACTTCTGTCAGCGTATCGCCAGGCTGACAATCCAGGATTTCTCTTTTGTTATTTATATGTAGTGTTATGGTCATCCCCGCACCTCCAAAAGCGCACGTCTGACAAGTACAGGAAGGATTCTTTGTCGATAGCCAGCGCTTGCCCTAATATCGCTACCGAATTGTAGTTCTTTACCTGTCTCCTGGGCTGCTGCTTCTATCTGTTCGTTCGACGGATTTGCGGAATCCCCCAATATTTTCATTGCGTTTCTGCAAAGACGAGCTGCTGCTGGTCGAGAGCCGGCTGCAATGCGCCATTCTATTCCCGTCCAAGCAACAGCGGTATTGATTATAGGAAAATCATTCTCAGATATCCTCATCTGTTGATAGGCAGCTCTTGCAGAGCATGGCAAAATTATCTTTTCTATTAAGAAAGGACCAGCATACCCTTTCTCGATGAAGTCAGTGAGATCTTCCTCTATATTTGGATAGAAAACTACACGAGCTCCAAGCGCGCAGAGTGTGGTGTTGAGATCAGAGAATCCATAACGTCCAGCAACTGTTCCTCCGACTGTTATTATGTTTCTAAGCTGAATACCGACGATATGGCTAACTGCTGTGCTGAAGATCTTCCCAAATCGCGAGGCAAGCAAGGGGCTTGTTTCCAGTTCTCGATAAGTTGTCATTGCGCCAATTTCAATGTGGTCTTGGAATTCGCGGATGTAATCCAGCCCTAGATCTAATAGATCCACCCCAAGCATAACAGTTTTAGTATTTGTTCGAAGCCAAGCGGAACCGCCAATTGCAGTACCGTGCTCTTCGCGTATGAGATGCATGGCTTCATCCATGCTCCTGGGGCGAGCATACTCTCTTATTTCCATCTGTAAGCTCCTTGAAAGAAACAATAATTCGATTAACCCCTGATTTTTCTATCATAGCATAGGTTTGGAGAATCGGTAAATTGCGAAATTCAATGAATTCTTGAGCTCTTAGGGGTAGGGGACGGTTCAGCAAGAGCTTAAGCTTGGCTATACTAGGACCATGGCTGAATTTGTACACTTACACAATCATACCGACTATTCGCTTCTCGATGGTGCTGCTTCAATTCAGAGGCTAATAAGAAAAGCCAAGTCTCTGGGCATGCCAGGCATTGCTATAACCGATCATGGCAACATGTTTGGCGCAATGTCCTTCGAAAAAGAGTGCAGAGATTTTGGCCTCAATCCTATCGTTGGTTGTGAATTCTATGTCGCAAGTGGTTCAAGATTCGAAAAAACCGGTACCGAGAATGGTAATAAATATTGGCATCTCATCTTGATAGCGGAAAACAGTACCGGATACAAGAATCTTCTAAAATTGACTTCCTCTTCTTACACCGAAGGCTTCTATTATAAACCGCGAATAGACGATGAACTTATCGTTGCCAATGCAGAGGGGCTCATCGCTTCGACCGCATGTCTTGCAGGCGAGATCCCATCGCTTATTCTTTCAGGAAAGCTCGATCAGGCTACAAAGAAAATTAGTTTCTACAAAGAATTATTCGGCAAAGATCATTTCTACCTAGAACTCCAGGATCATGGCTTGGATGAACAAAGAGTGGTCAATAGAGAGCTGGTCAGGCTTTCGAAAAAGCTCGATCTGCCGCTCCTTGCTACCAACGATATACATTATGTCGAGCGAGAGGATGCTGTAGCCCACGATATTCTTCTCTGCATTGGTACAAATCGAAAACGCGACGATTCATCGAGGCTGCGTTTCCCAAACGACCAGTTTTATTTAAAAAGTGCGGAGGAGATGGCATCGATTTTTGCCGATGTCCCCGAAGCCATTGCCAACACGCTTAAAATAAACGAGATGGCAGCTCTCAAGATAGAGTTTCCAGGGCCGCTTTTGCCTGACTATCAAGTACCCGAAGAATTCTCGTCTCCCGAAGAGTATCTGCGCAATATAGCTCGACGAGGTTTTCAGAGCCGTTATCCCAATCCAGATGCTGAGGTCGTCCACAGACTCGAATACGAGCTCGATATAATTATAAAAATGGGATTTACTGGTTATTTCCTTATAGTATGGGATTTTATCAATTGGGCCAAGGAGCATGGCATTCCGGTAGGCCCGGGTCGTGGTTCAGGTACTGGATCTATCGTTGCTTATGCTATGCGCATCACCGATATCGATCCTTTGAAGTATGATCTGCTTTTTGAACGTTTCCTTAATCCCGAACGAGTGTCTATGCCTGACTTTGATGTAGACTTCGATTTCGAACGGCGCGGCGAGGTGATCGATTATGTTACTCAGAAATACGGTAGCGATCGTGTCGCCCAGATCATTACATTCGGTACGCTCAAAGCAAAAGCTGTTATTAAGGATGTAGCTCGCGCCTTAGATATTCCCTTCGATGAAGCTAATCAGATTGCAAAACTTGTGCCAGAAGACCCGAAAATTACTCTGCAGAAGGCTATCAAGATGGAGCCAAAGCTTGCTGCTCTTGAACATAATCCTTCTTATTCAGAGCTTTTCTCGATAGCCGCAAAGCTCGAAAACCTTCATAGACATAGCTCGATCCATGCGGCTGGCATAGTGATCGGCAAAACGGCTCTGATAGACTATGTTCCTCTATATAAGGATCCAAAGACTGGGCTTATTGCGACTCAATATACAATGGAGTACCTCGAGAATTGCGGCCTTGTAAAGATGGACTTTCTTGGCCTCAAGACTCTAACTTTGATTCGTAATACCATGGAGCTTTTAAGAAAAAGAGGCATATACCTCAATGAGGAAGATATCCCAGAGGATGATTCCAAGACCTTCAAGATGCTCAGCGAAGGCAAGAGCACCTCGATTTTTCAATTCGAATCACAGGGAATGCAATCTATACTAAAGCGAGCTAAGCCTTCTAGTATAGAAGATCTTATCGCCCTCAATGCACTCTATAGACCTGGACCTATGGAATTCATAGATCAATATATAGATTCAAAAAACGGTAAAATTGCTATCAGCTATCCCCATCCTTCGCTCGAAAAATACCTTAAAGGTACTTATGGAGTAATAGTCTATCAAGAGCAGGTGATGCAGGTTGCTAGGGAAGTAGCAGGATATTCGTTGGGACGCGCAGATCTTCTCAGAAGAGCCATGGGGAAAAAAAAGCCAGAAATACTGCAAAAGGAAGAAGGACCATTCATCGAAGGGGCTCTTGCTCGCGGCTATTCAAGAGAAGAAGCAAAGCGAATTTTTGATATTCTGACGCCTTTCGCTGGCTATGGCTTCAATAAATCGCATGCTGCCGCCTACTCTGTAATCGCATATCGTACAGCATATCTAAAAGCAAATTACTCTGCTGAGTTTATGGCAGCAAATCTTACAAACGAGATCAGCAACACCGACAAGCTGACTGAGTACATAAGCGAAGCTCGGCAGATGGGTCTATCTGTGCTGCCGCCTGATATCAACCGTTCAGACGCAAAGTTCACGGTCGATAACGGGCAGATTATATATGGGTTTCTTGGCATCAAGGGCGTTGGCGAGGGGATCGCCATGGAGATTCAGAAAGAAAGGGAGTCTCATGGCAGATTCAAGGATTTTCTTGATTTTCTTATGCGCATGAATGATGCGGGCATAAATCGCAAGACGATGGAGTCGCTCATTATGGCAGGCTGCTTCGATTCCCTAGGAAAGGGGCGACATGAGCTTATAGAGAACTCTGAGCGCGCTATGGATTATGTGCATGAGAAATTGAGTTTCGAAGCTTCGCGCTCAGGTATGCTGTTCCAGGAGGATGATCTAGGAATCTATCCAGATTTCGATTTTCTACCCTTCGAGGAATTCCCGAATCAGGAAATGTTGCGAGCAGAAAAGGAGTTATTGGGATTTTTCTTTTCAGCACATCCTATGGATGAATACAAGATGATCTGGGAGAGATCATCAACCCTTGATCTTGGAAATTTGGAGCAAGCAAGCATAAACCACGAATATATAGTAGTTGCGCTTCTCAAGGAATTTCGCAGCTATACAACCCAGAATGGACATCGCATGGCCTTTGGTAAGCTTGAGGACTACAATGGTTCTATAGAAATGGTAGTGTTCCCTGATCTGTTTGAGAAAAATGAGGTATCCTTTGTGAAAGATCATGTCCTGTGCCTTCGGGGAGTAGTGGACAACTCTAGAAGAGGTTTTTCATTCAAGGTGCAAGCTGTTCTGGATCCGACTTCTCTTAGCAGCAATTCTTGGAGAGAATTACACATTAGGCTTACGGATGCGGCTATCGACGAGACTGCTCTCTATCCACTCAGAGATGCGCTATATTCTATACAAGGGAAATGCCGGGTAATCTTGCATGTGCCTCTAAATGGGGGAGGGGAGACTCTAATCGAAGCTGGGGCTCGTACAAGATGCTCCGCGAGGGATGAGGATTTGGCGTTTATAGAAAGGCAACCTGCAGTGGCGGAGGTATGGCGCGAATGAACATAAGAATACTTGGCAATGGCGGCTTCTACAATGAGGGGTTGGCCTATAATGCGCTCGCTATAGATGGTCACGTGCTAGTGGAGACCCCCCCAGACATTCTCCAATCTCTTCATAGCCAGGGCATGAAGCCTTCTCAGATAGATACAGTCTATATTAGTCACAATCATGGAGACCACTGTTTTGGCTTTCCATTTTTCTTTTTCAATTGGCTATATGCGGGAGGCTCAGATTCTCATCATGAGAAGCAGACAGAGCTAGTCATAATTGGTCCTAATGGATTAAAAGAACATCTCGAAGCTCTTATGCGCCTTGCAATTCTGCCTGAACATCAATATCTGTCCGAATTCGACCAAAGAGCAAGGTTTGTAGAGATCGACGAGAGGGCGATTGTACCTGTCAAGGGCGGCCTCTGGTTTGGATTCTTGCGCACAGAGCATTCGGTTCCTACTTTTTCGCTTATAGTTGGTAAAACAGGGCCTGAAAATGAGCTTCCTTCTTGTTGCGACTACCTTGAGAAAGCGCTATTTATATACAGTTCAGATACTTCTATGTTCGATGGCATATATAAGCTATTGAGTTCAAGCGCAAAACTCATCCTCTGTGACACGAATGGTGAAGAGGAAAATGGCGTCCATATGAGTCCGAGAGAACTTATGGCAGCCAAGAGTCATATTAAGACTAGGAGCGCGGAGTGTGCGGGTCTTTCAGAACAGAGGCAGAGCGGGGAAAATGACAGGGATCGCATATTGGGGATTCATCTAAGTAGGAAGATGGATAGGGTTGGACAACTCAGATTCGTCCAGCCTGGCGAAGAATACTGCATTGAGTAGACGCTTCTATGAGGGATCTTCAAGGACTCAATAGGCTTGAGCCAATACCCACTGCGTCAGTTCTTCCCAATTTGTAAATGAAAGATCTGCATCAGAGTTTTGTCGTCCACGTAAGGCCGTTCGCATGCCAGCTTTTTTGGCGCCTCGGATATCGTATTCTATATTGTTTCCAACATAGAGAGTCTCGAAAGGCTGAATGCGCATAGCCTTGACCATACCATCGAAGGCGCGCTGGTGGGGTTTTAGCACACCCCATTCTTCTGTGCAGAGTTTATAGTCGAATAGATCATCAAGACCGAGGAATTGCAGTTTTTCTTGTGGAGGCAAATCGGAAAGAGCAGTTATTATCAATCCGTTCTGTCGTATCGCTTCGATGGCTTGCTTTGTCCCTCTATAAGGACGGATCGATGAGAAACGCTCTGGCACAAGATGATAGAAGATTTTTTCTATGGATTGTTTAATGTGCAGCTCGTCCATTTTGAGGCGCTTTGCAAGAAGCGATATCTGCAAACTATGAAGCTCCTCCATATTTCGAGGAATATAGTTAGGTTGCTCTTGTAGAGATCTTACTTCTTTTCTCACGGCTGAAAAGGCCATAAATATGCGAGGTTGACCAAAGAATAAGTCAATACACCTCAGTGCAATTGCAGATTCCGGGTAAAGAGTACCATCGACATCGAATGCCACTGCGCGCAGGCGAGACTGTCCTTCCATAAGCAAATGTATATATGAAGCAAAGGAGGGCTGTCTATGGCTTGTTTAAGCGCTTAGGCCACCACAGTGGCTTTTTAAAATACTAGAATGCCTTGAAAACCTTAGAATACCCTCGCCTTGTAGCTAGTATGCAATAGTTCATGAGAAAGGTGGCCAAGTGGTTTGCCCAAGAATTCGTCATAGAGCGCGACTATTGCAGGATTTTCGTGAGATTTTCTGATTGGAAGCCTGCGATCCTCTTCGTAGAGCGATAAGCTGCGAGCTCTTTTCTTTTCTATATCCGCAAGGACAGGCTGCCCGCCTCCGCCGATACAGCCTCCAGGGCAAGACATGATTTCGATGAAATGATATGGGCTTTTGCCTGCTCGAATCTCATCTAGCAAAATACGCGCATTTGAAAGGCCATGAGCAACAGCTACGCGAACAGGTGAGCCCCCAAGCAAAACCTCGGCACTCTTTATCGAATCGAAGCCACGCACTTGAATAAAATCTATGCTCTGTAAAGGTTTCTTTTCTACAATCTCATATACGGTGCGCAGAGCAGCTTCCATTACGCCACCAGTCGTTCCAAAAATAGTAGCTGCACCTGTCGATTTGCCCAAAGGATCGTCGAAATCTTCTTCTGGCAGCGCTGCTATGTCGATACCTGCGAGCCTTATCATGCGTGCAAGTTCTCTAGTTGTGAGAGCCCAATCGACATCGAAGAATGGACGCAAGCTTGTGGTTTCCGGATCTTTCTCCTTCCACCAATCCCAGGCAGAATCCATTTCCTTGCGTCTTGCTTCATATTTCTTGGCTGTACAAGGCATTATAGATACTACCCTCATATTATTGGGCGCAATGTTGGCATTTCTTGCATAGTAGGTCTTTGCGACGGCGCCAAACATCTGCTGTGGGCTTTTACACGTAGAAACATGGTCGAGCAGGTCAGGATAGAAGCCTTCGATAAAATTTATCCATCCTGGTGAGCATGAAGTTATCATGGGCAGAGTTCCACCATGGGAAAGTCGTTCAAGCAACTCGTTTCCTTCCTCGATTATTGTGAGATCAGCTGTGAACTGTGTATCGAAGACTCTGGAAAATCCGAGTCTACGGAGAGCCGCTACCATCTGGCCGGTTACAAGGCTTCCTGCCGGAAGGCCAAGAGCTTCGCCAAGAGATGCACGAATTGCTGGAGCAGTTTGTACAACCACGGAAAGTTTGGAATCTTCAAGCGCGCCATATACGTCCTGCGATTCATCCTTTTCTGTTATTGCTCCAGTCGGGCAAACCAAGGAACATTGGCCACATTGGACGCAGGCGCTCTGAGCCAATCCTCTATCCATAAAGGTTGCGACTCTAGTTCGAGTACCGCGCCCTGTAAAAGCGATCGCACTTACGCCCTGGGTATTCTCACAGACTGAAACGCATCGTCCACAGAGGATGCACTTTCTATCGTCTCGCGCGATGCCTTCGGAAGAATTATCGGAAGGTGGATATTTTTTGTAGCTAGGGAATCGGTCTGCATGGGCTCCGAGCAAATTGGCCATAGTGTGAAGCTCGCAGGTATCGGCTCTTAAGCAAGAGAGACATTCATCGGGGTGGTTTGCAAGCAATAGTTCAACAGCTGCTTTTCGCGCTCGAATAACACGTGGACTCGATGTCCGAATCTTCATTCCTGGTGTGGGCTGTTGTACACAAGAGCGCAAAAGGGATTTTGCTCCTTCTACCTCTACAACGCAGACGCCGCAGGAGGCATTTTCGGAAATATCCTTGAGAAAGCAGAGAGTCGGGATCTTGACGCCAGCTCGCGCACAAGCTTCCACAATATTTTCGTTTGAATCTACCTTTATGGTCTGTCCATCGATCGTTATATCTATCAAATTTTCCATTGATATGCCTCCTTTAATCGCTAACAAGGCTGCCGCGAGGTTCGCGTTTATGTTCCCTCACATCGCAGCGAAGACAGCGATTAGCCTCCACTCGTGCTTGCTCGCCGGTGTACCCAAGATTGATCTCCATAAAATTGCTCTTACGCGCATTTACTGGGAGCATTGTTGGTTGGGTCATCTTTTGCTTACTGATATTGGCTGGAATCTCCATTCTGTAATCAAAGCGTCGAAATAGACTGTCGAAGCGCTTTTTCCCAGTTAATGCTTGGTCGATTATCTCGGCAACAGTTTTTGCCTGTCCCATTGCCTCTGCTGCTGTTGCTGGACCGAGCATTGCGTCTCCAATTGCATATACCTTGGGGTTAGATGTTATATGAGAGAAGGGGTCGGCCTTGATGCGTCCATTCTTGAGACGCTCTACGCCCAGCACTTCTATACCAGGTATCTCCACTTTTTCGCCTATGGCCATAATCACCATAGAGCAAGGAATATCCTCGATTTTATCTGTAGGAATAGGTGTTGGACGTCCTGAAGAATCGATAGGACCAGCTTTCATACGCTGAATTCGGACAGCTTTTGCAACTCGTTTGCCTTGCTGCTCCTGCGTTACGATTTCCAGGGGCGAAGCCATACAGATAAGCTCAATGCCCTCCTCAAGAGCACCCTTGAGTTCATCTAGGTTGGCTGGCATATCGGCTTTCGATCTTCGATAGACGATTCTAACCGTTGCTCCAAGGCGCAGAGCAGAGCGAGCGGCATCTATTGCCGAATTTCCTCCACCTATCACTACTACATCGCCGCCTGTATGAACTTTTTCTTTTTTTGCGAGTGCGTTGAGGAAATCGCAGGCTTTGTAGACACCCAGAGCTTCCTCCCCTGGTATGTTCATGGAAAGTTCGGAAGAAGCACCTGCAGCTACGATTATGGCGTCGTTCTCTTCATGGAGTTTCTTCCATTGTTCTGGCTCAGTGATGCGTGTATTGTATACAAAGCGAGTTCCCAACTTTTCGATGAGATTGATTTCCTTCTTAAGGATGTCTTTTGGCAATCTATAAGATGGAATACCCCAGCGAAGCACGCCTCCTGCCTCTTGCCTGGATTCATAGATGGTGACTTCATGACCAAGGCGCACTAAGTAGAAAGCTGCTGTCAAACCAGCCGGTCCCGCCCCTATTATGGCAATTCTCTTGCCACTTGGGGGCAATTTATCTTTGAGAAGCTTTGTGTATACTTGTTTTTCTCTTCCCATCTTGTACATGGTGTCTGCAAGATAGCGATGGATCTCTCCCTGTGATACCGGTTCATCCAGCATGTCACGGCGACAGCGCATCCGGCAATGGAAGTGGCAGATTCGGCCAATTGTGCCAGGCAGAGGATTTTCCCTTAGTGTGAGCTCGAAAGCATCTTCTATTCGGTTTTCCTTTAGGAGCTGCAAGTATCCTGGAATGTTCATGTGCAAAGGGCAGGAAGATTCGCAAAGTGCGATGTAGAGATTTTCGCAAACGCCAGCTGGACAGCGTTTTCCCTTTATATGCTCTATATATTCATCTCGGAAATAGCGCAGAGTTGTAAGAACAGGATTGGCCGAAGTTTGCCCAAGACCGCAGAGAGAAGAATCTTTGACAATCATTGCGATTTCCTCGAGCGTATCGAGATCTTCCTCACTCGCTTCACCATCAGATACCTTTTCGAGAATATGCAGCATTTGGGAAGTACCTTCTCGGCATGGTGTACATTTCCCGCAAGATTCTCCCATTACAAAGCCCGTAAAATATCTGGCCACATCGACCATACAATTATCTTGATCCATGACCACCATGCCGCCTGATCCCATAATGGCTCCCAGCTCGGTAAGATGTTCGTAATCGATAGGAGTCTTGAAGAGGCTTGCAGGCACACAGCCTCCAGATGGTCCACCACATTGTACGGCTTTGATTTTTCTCTTAGGACCCATTCCTCCGCAAATACCATAGATTACGCTTTCAAGCGTGCTGCCAAGAGGAAGTTCTACAAGCCCAGTATTCCGAACCTTTCCGACAAAGGAAAACACCTTTGTTCCTGTGCTCATAGGAGTACCAAAACCCGCAAACCATTCTCCTCCTCGAGCTATTATCACTGGGATATTGCACCATGTTTCAACATTGTTGATCGAGGTTGGGCGGCCATAAAGGCCTTTCTCTACAGGGAATGGAGGTCTTGGCCTTGGTCTGCCGGCATTACCTTCAATAGAGGCTATTAGTGCGGTCTCTTCACCGCATACAAAAGCTCCAGCTCCGGTCACTAAATCTATGTCAAACGAGAACTTACTTCCCAAGATGTTTCTTCCAAGGAGTCCATGCTGTCTTGCAGATTCTATGGCTAAATTGAGCCTATAGACAGCCAATGGGTATTCTGCACGGACATAGACAATTCCTTTGTTTACATTCATGGCATAGGCACCAAGAAGCATCCCTTCCAATAGCATATGAGGATCGGATTCGATCTCATTTCTATTCATGTAGGCACCGGGGTCTCCTTCATCAGCATTGCATATTAGATAGGCTTCCCCAGGATTATCGATCAGCGACTTACGCATGAGCGACCACTTTTTCCAGGTTGGAAAGCCTGCACCGCCTCGCCCGCGGAGTCCAGATTTTTTTACTTCTTCGATGATGGCCTCTGGTGGCATGGAAGTTAGAGCTCGAACAAGGCTTCCGTATCCTCCCACCGCTACGTATTCTTCAATGCTTTCTGGGTCTATCATTCCAGCATCGCGGAGAATGATCTTTTCTTGATCCCTAAAGAAATTGAGTTCTTTCCATGTGGGAAGGTAATCATAGTCTCTGCCAAAATCCGCCTTGGATGTTCTGAAGTCCCATTCTTCGATCTTTGCTTCTGCTATCTTTGCGATTTTATCGTATGCAGCATCTGATGAAAGCCCAGAGATAATGCGTGATGCTTTAGATGTATTGACTTCAGTAAAGAAGAGGATTGGCTTGCCTGGTCTCCAGGCCATGACAACAGGTTCGGCCGCACAGAAACCAAAGCAACCAACACGGCGCAGGCGGATATTGGTATTCTCTGTCTTCTGAGAGAGAATTTCCCATACTTTGTCTGCTCCCGAGCCTATGCCGCAGGTTCCCATCCCCACAGAAATCCAAGGAATATTTCCATGAAAATGGCTCGAGCCTTCTTGCGCTAGAAATCCTAGATCGGTGTTGTTGATCATCGCTTGCCTCCCTTTTTAAGCTTATCCAGAAGAGAGACAAGCTTACTGACAGTCATTCGCGATAGCACTATGCCATCTACCATGATTACAGGCGCAAGCGCGCATTGACCAAAGCATGCTACTGTGCGAATCGTGATCAGATTATCAATACTCGTAACCGAATTTTCTTCTTTTTCATTGAATTCTCTTATTTCGAGCCTAGAAAGAGCTTCATTTAGCAGCACAAGCGAGCCCCGTGTATGGCATGCTGTACCGCGACAGACAATTATGGCATGCTCGCCCTGCGGCTTCAAACTGAAGAAAGAATAAAATGTTGCGACTGAATATACTCTCGAGAGCGGTATATCGAGCCTCTTGGAGATTTCTCTTAGAGTTGTCTCGGAGAGATATTTTTTTGGATCGTTTTGTTGTGCCTGTTCCAGGGCTCCGAGCAGGCTTCCATTCCTACCTTTCCATGAGTCGATGATGCTTTCGACATTCAAGGGTTCTGAATTGGAGATCGTTTTTGTCATGCTTCCTCCTTTGGCATTCTCTATTATTTTATATCGATTAGGATATTTGTCAAGAAAAAATTATCTATAAAATCATAATTAAAAGGGCAGCAAAAGTGGAATCATAATAAAAAGATCTTAATAAATAGTAAAATATCGATAAAAAGAGTATTGCATCTACGCTAGTTTTATACAATAGTATAAATATGGCTTTGAATGACCGAGAAAATGAAGAGATTTCTATTGCTCGTCCCAAATGGCCAATCAAATTCGCTAACCAAAGCGTAGATTGCGTGGGTCGAAAATTGAAACGCATCTTCGATCAGAATGCCAGTTCAGACTACTTCACAAGCGATGAGATCCGCGACTATTCCTATTACGAAAAGCTTCTGCTACAAGAACTAGAAGCCATAGACCGAAAAATATCTAAAGGAAAGCTAAAGCCAAGCCATATTGCGGAATATCCAAGGGTCATTCATGCCGACGAAGGCAAAATTCGTGCCTGCATATATATTGGTTCCTTTGATCCTTTTCAGCTTACCCATCTTACCGTTGCTATGCGTTTTCTTGCCTCTGATCTAAGCAGCTCAGATTTTGTAATTATAGTACCCGAAGGTTCGCCTGATACAGCAAAACCCCTTAAAACCGATTATGCTTTTCGCTATTCGATAGCGAAGATGCAGATAGAGGGTATTTTCGATTCCTTTATTAAGGCATTAGATTTGGGTATGCAAGCTGATACAATCGAGATTATAAGAAGATTCATAGCGATGCATAGCGGATTCACTCTCGAGTTGACACATCTAATTGGTTCGGATTCGCTGCCGATCGCCGCAAGCTTGATATCGCAAGATATGCTAATATGGAGAAAAGAAGCTCAAGAATCAAAAGTAGACTATCATCATTCTCTGTATGTTATTCAGCGAGGGGATGTACCAGAGATGCACTCCTATCTAGAAGCCTTTGAAAAGGAAGGCATCCAAGTTGTTGTCGATCCTTTCAGCGTGGAAGCTCCATCGAGCAGCGATTTTCGAACTAAACAGGCATATACGATAGTACTGCCGACTAATTCCATAAGAGAAAAAATGGAAATAATCTTTCGCTATCACATGCACAGAAGTTGGTCTTCAGATCGTCATTAGCATAGAAGAATCTATCTTATTTAGATGCATATGCCTTAAAAATGCGAAAAGCCCTTTTTTAGAGCTTCGAAGTGGTGTATAAGTATTTTATGAATATTCAGTCTATGAAGTTGATTTTTTTAGGACCTCCAGGAGCAGGCAAGGGGACGATTGCAAGAATGGCCTCAGAGAGGCTGGGTATTCCTCAGATAAGCACCGGCGATATATTTCGTACAGCGGTAAAAGAGAAGACCGAACTGGGGCTAAAAGTTCAATCGATTCTTGCCGCTGGCGCTCTTGTGCCCGATGAGCTGACAATTGCCATAGTAAAAGAAAGGCTATCTTGGCCGGATGTAAGGCAAAGCTATATCCTAGATGGCTTTCCGAGGACAATTGCTCAAGCAGAAGCGCTGGCCACTTTTTCAAAACCGGATTCAGCAGTGGACTTTGAAGTCGATGACGATTTAATTCTTTTTCGGCTTACAGGAAGGCGAATATGTAAGAGTTGTGGTGCAATCTATCATATAGTAACAAAACCCCCGGTAACTGAAGGGCTTTGTGATCTATGTGGAGGCGAGCTATATATAAGGAACGATGATAGGGAAGAAACCGTCAAGATTCGACTTAAAGCATATCACGAAGAATCCGAACCCTTGATCGAATATTATTCTAGGCAAGGAATTCTGATGGCTATTGATGGTAGTCCTGATCCCGAAACCGTCTATAATACTTTTATTTCAAAGATTGGGCGATACTTGAAGAAATGAGCATTTTGGGAGCTTTGTTCCAGAAAAAAGTCCCGTTTTCATTGAGCCTTTGGTTTTTGCTTTTAGGCTTGATATTTATCTCGCTCTTGCCTAGCGAAATCGCAGTAGCAGAGGAGATAGTGCCAGGGGTTTGGAAAGGCGTACTGATATTGCGAGAGGTCACCCAAGAACAATCTTCGCCAAAACTTCCTTCGTATTCGATGGATCAGCAATCAATGTCTTTTAGTTTCGAGTTCTATTTAAGGATTCTCTCTAAGGATAGGGGATTATTAGTCGATATTCCTGAACAAGGTTTGTATTCTTATCCTATAGATGAGTATACCATCGATGCTCAACAGATAAGCTTCATTTTCGACGCAATAGAGGGTGATGAAGAGCTTCGCTTTTTGGGCAATTACTCGACATCTTTTCTACCTCCTGGAAGCACTCACAGAGGAGCTATCGTTGGCTCGGTTAGAGGTCGATCTTGGAATGGATCATTTTATGTGCAGAAGCAAGATTCGTCAGCGGATCCAGGGCAGATTTATTTAGATATCCCTGTGGAGGGTGGAGCACTACCTGCTACTCTTGTCTTTCCTTTGAGGGTCCTACCTTCTCTCGATCCGAATTCTCCACCTGATTTTCCTCTCATATTGCTTGTAGCCGGTGCGGGTAGGGCAGACAGAGATGGAAACAATGTCGATGTTCCTGGAAAGATCGATTCTCTAAGACAGTTATCTAATATGCTGAGAATGCGCAATGTTGGAACTCTTCGTTATGATAAGCGAGGCACAGGAGAAGCATACAAGCTCGAAAAACCAGGTCGCATGACTAGCTTTTCTGAGCATGTAAGAGATCTAACTTCTGTCATTATTGCTGCTGCAGCTCTACCTCGAAATGGAAGGCTGATAGTTGCAGGCATGAACGAGGGAGCCTGGATAGCCATGGCAGCCTTGGAAGACGAAAAGGTTGCTTCACTTGTCGATGGTTTTGTTGTAATCGATGCTAGCGGTCAGAGTCCTATGGAGACCTTGAAACAGTCTGTTGCGAGCCTAGATGAAGAGCTTCGAGCAAAAGCTTTGGAAGCAGCACATAATCTAGTTCAAAGGGGAGTTCTGATCGATGTTCCGGCAGAGCTTATCGATTTTTTTGCACCAAGCAGAAAAGATTGGTTGGCAACTTGGCTCGCCTTTGATCCTGTCGAGACAATCGCAAGAGTCCGAATTCCAATTCTGTTCATTTATGGAGAAAATGATCTTCAGATAAGTAGGGAGGAGTTCTCCATGTTTGTTGAAGCAAGGCCTGAAGCTGCCGTGCGAGTTGTGCCAGAGATGAACTATGTGCTCAAAGAAGTCAAGAACGAGGATGAAAACTTTGCCGCCTTCACTGACCCATCTTTTAAGGTGCCTTCGCTTCTCGCAGACCTGCTTGCTTCATTCGCTAAGGTTCAGCCGGCGCCTGAGGGCTTTATACCTTGGCACTAATTGTCGAAACTCGAGATAGAAAGAGCAACATCTACAAGTTGCTGTGCATTGATCCTAACAGGCTGGCTAACGAAGGTTGATCCTTGCTGCTCGATCGGAGTGTCGGGAGAAATGCCAATACCATAAGAGCCTAGCTTGGAAGAAACCATAACCCAAAGAAAACGAACGATGGGCTTAAATGTGCGTGCACTTTGCTCATCCTTCATTTGTATCTTGAAAATGGTACGATACATAGCAAAAGGGCTGCCTTTTGGAGGACTTGTTGCTTCGCGGGTCGCACTCATCAAAATGCCTTCGAAAGGCAAAGTGACCCCTTCCATAATAGGCAACTGACTGACGATTGAAGATTTGGCATCGATATAGATAGCAAAATCCATGGCATTTGCGAGCACTCCGCTCTTGGTAGCTAGTGTAGTTGCTCCAGGATTGGTGATAGGAGAAGTAGGGGGCATCCATGTTGCAAGGTGAACTTGGCCCCTGCCTGGATTTCGGGCATATAGACTTCCTGATTTTAGAGCATAACCGCCATTGATCTTTTTCCAGTTAGAATCAAGGCTAAAAGAGAGAGAAGTCAAAAGATCGGGAAAATTCCCTGCAAACACAGCTTCTAAAGCCGGTTGGCCTTTATCGGTGAGTGAGATTCCTATTCCTGCAACTTGCGCTCTAGTCAATAGCTTGTCGATTTTAGCCCGATCGATTGGCTTTGAAGGTTCTTTCTTCTCTTCTGATTTATTCGATTTATCAGAAGCAATAGCCACAAGAGCCTCGATTGTTGAATCATTCAATGATGCAGCGATATCACGAAGAAAAATATCTCCTGAACGTAGAATGATCTGAGGCGTTTTTTCGAAATGATCGAATATCCCTGCAATAGCTATCTCTTTGGGCACTGAGGAGCAGGAGACAATAGAAATATAGATTGTTGCCAATAGAATAATGCTTGCAATCGATGTATTTTTTATTCTGCTCTCTTTCCTATTATTTAGTGAAAATCGCATAAAGACTGAATTCCTTTCTTGTTTTTGAGTAAGCTAAGCAGAATATATCACGGAATCCTCGAGAATAGCGAGCAAGGAGATGGAGGACGATGAATCTATCGAATTCTATATGGTTAGAAGGTAGAATCAATCTAGCTATATCCTTACCTCTATGGTGACATTTTGATTCAAAGCATGTTATTTTGGATATTGAATCTATATTTTGGCTGATAAAATAGTACATGGAGGTTTAGAATATGGCCACTGAGCGAACATTTGCGATGCTCAAGCCTGGTGTCCTGTCCCGGCGTGTTGTTGGAGAGATAATCTCGAAGATCGAACGAAAGGGCTTCAAAATCATAGGTTTGAAGATGATGAGTGTCACTAGAGATCTTGCTGAAAGACAATATGCTGAACACAAGGGGAAGCCTTTTTATTTAGATCTTTTGGACTATATTACGTCGGGACCTGTCGTGGTAATGGTTCTCGAGGCAGATCAAGCAATTAAGCTCTTTAGGCTTTTATGCGGTTTGACAAGTCCCGACCAAGCTCTTCCTGGTACTATAAGAGGAGATTATGCAATGCACACGAGTATCAATATCATCCATGCTTCCGATTCGAAGGAATCCGCTGCGCGGGAAATTGGCCTTTTTTTCAAACCAGAAGAGATGATCGATTGGGAAGATGCCAATCAGAATTGGATATAAATTAAGAGAAAGTTATATATAAGATAAATCATATCTTTAAGAAGCACATACCAAAGAAGGGGGTCTTATGTCAAAGACTGCTGAAATACCATGCTGGAATCTTGATGATGTTTTTCATGGCTTTGAATCCGAAGAATACCAAAAAGCAAAAAACGAGATCAAAACCCTGCTGGAAAACCTGGGGATCGAGCTTGAGAATGCCAAACCGCCATCCGATATAAGAGGCACGGCCGACTGGCTATTCGAGCTTCTAGGCAAGGTAGATCGGCTCGAGACGCTTGCAGATACACTATCTGCTTATGTCCAAGCACGTTTTAGCACCGATACTCGGGATGCGCTCGTGCTTCAGGAGCTTGGAAAGGTAGAGGAGCTTCTTGTCCCTGCCACAAAGATCCTCGTGCTCTTCCGCAATCTGCTTGCTCGCTATGAAAAGAAAATAAAGAAAGCCATATCACAGGACAACAGATTCGTAGACTATGCTTTTGTACTAGAGGAGGCACTGATGTTCCAAAAGCATCAGATGTTACCTCAACTTGAAGATCTAGCCGCGGATCTTGGTCGCTCAGGGGCTGATGCGTGGTCTAGGCTTCAGGATTCGATACTTGCAAATGCTAGCGCCATGTGGAATGAAGCAACAGGGGAACGCAAGACAATGGTAGAGCTCCGAAACCTCGCTTATGATGCGGAGCGCTCAATTCGAGAGAAAGCCTTCCGGCTTGAGCTTTCTATTTGGAAAACATACGAGATACCAGTAGCAGCCGCTCTCAATGGTGTAAAAGGCACTGTGTTGACATTGAATAAGAGAAGAGGCTGGGAGAGTGCCCTCGATGTTTCGCTTGCTCAAGCTAGAATATCGAGGGCGACACTCGAAGCCTTAATAGGCGCTATGGAGGAGTCTCTTCCCATGTGGTGGCGTTATTTGCACGCCAAAGCGCGGCTTTTAGGTCTTGAGAAGCTATCATTCTTCGATCTCTTTGCGCCTCTACAGAATCAAGGAGCCGTGATTCAGAGCTATAGCTGGCCAGAAGCAAAAGACTTCATTGTCAAACAGTTTGGTAGTTTTGATGAAGAAATGGCCCGCTTTGCAGAAAAGGCCTTCGAAAACAGATGGATCGATGCTCGGCCACGCGAAGGGAAAGTGGGCGGTGCATATTGCACACACTTCCCTGCGGCTAAACAACCCAGAGTCCTCTGCAATTTCGATGGCTCTTATTCCTCTCTTATAACCATTGCACATGAACTAGGTCATGCTTGGCATTATGAGAATATAAAGGATTTGCCGAGCTTGCTTTCTCAGTATCCAATGACGCTAGCTGAGACTGCTTCCATATTTTCTGAGACCTTGGTATCCAATGCTGCCATGGCCACTATGGAAGAAGACGCTAGATTACCTCTTATCGAGCTCCATCTGCAGGAT
Organism: Spirochaetota bacterium; assembly: GCA_022704665.1. Classification (GTDB taxonomy): domain Bacteria; phylum Spirochaetota; class Spirochaetia; order Treponematales; family Rectinemataceae; genus Rectinema. The sequence continues at coordinate 76,049 of JAKJFY010000002.1, forward strand.
GCTTGTCAGGTTATAGTCGATATTCTTTCTCGTTATTATTTCGAGCATGATGTATTCAAAGAGCGGGCAAAAGGCGAGATAACGCCCGAGCGATTATGCGATCTGATGCTTCAAGCCCAAGCGAAAACTTATGGACAGCCTCTCCGAGAAGACGAGCGTCATCCTTATATGTGGGCCGTCAAAAGCCATTATTATATTCCGGGACTTTCCTTCTACAATTTTCCATACGCTTTTGGTCAGCTCTTTGGAATGGGGCTCTATAGCATCTATAAGAAAGAAGGCCAATCCTTCGCAGCTCAGTACCGTGAGCTTTTGCGGTCGACGGGCTCATTGCCTACAGCAGAAGTAGCCAAGCGCGCGGGCTTCGACATCGAAAAACCTGCATTCTGGCAGAGTGCTATGAAAACATTTGAACAAGAAGTGGAATTTCTCGAGGCTCGGAGCTGAACCAGATGGCCTTGAGATAGCCTCTCAATAGGCAGCTAGAATCGATAAGACCTTTTCTTTTCCAAGCGTCTTGAGGAATCCTGCGAGCCTTGGCCCTTGATCTTTGCCTATGAGAGCCTGATATGCTGCCATAAAAAGCTTTTTAGGTTCTATATTGCTAGCTTGAGCCACGGCATAGATTGCCTCAGCAATCTCGTTTTCGGAATCATAGGCATCGAGCCTTGCTATGACTTCATCCCGAAAGCGCCGCAATGCATTCATCTCTGCTTCGGGAAGAGTAGCAACTTCGCCGGGCTTACGCAGAAAGAATCTGAAGTCCTCTGGTGCGCATTCGGTTATCCAATACCAAGCGCATTGAGCCCTTCGTCTAACGCGTGCTTCTTGCGAAGGCTTTAATCCTGGAAGAAGCGACAGCACAGCATCTATATCACCTAGATGAATCTGTAATAGATTGCAAAGGTGTCGAAATGGTATCTGATAAGGCATTTCCTCTGGAACACTGTCCACCTGAGACAGCTCATATATGCGGCGTTCTAGCGTCTCGACTTCTTCGTTCTTCGCTTTTTCGACTCCCCAATAGATTCGCTCTGTCTTATCGTAATCTTCATAGATTTTGATAACATCGAGATCGAAACTGATCACGAACTCTGTATTTGGGCGAGTGCTGGCAAAGAGATAGCGCACTATTTCTGGCTGGTAGACTCGCAACAGGTCCTGAAGATCTACAACCTTGCCTTTTGACGAAGACATTTTGCCAGGCGAGCCCTTGATACCGATAAAATCGTAGCGGAAGGTCACGGGTGGCTTTCTGCCATAAACCTCTTCGACTACATGTTTAGAGGTGTCGAAAGACCCCCCTTGAGAATGATGGTCCTTGCCCGCTGGTTCAAAATCGACCTTTTCGTAAGCCCAACGCATGGGCCAATCGACGCGCCACAGGAGCTTTGCTCCTTTAAGTGTTCGAATGTCTCCTTTTTCTCGAAAACCGCAGGTTTCGCAATGGTAACTCAAGCCCCATTCGCCATCCCACTCATCGATATCTGTGGTATCACGGTTGCAGTTCGAGCAGAACACCGAAACAGGCCACCATTCGCCCTGAATCTTATGATCTTCATCGCGATATTTATCGAGGATTGTCTTTAGGTGTTCGCGCATCTCAAGAGCACGGCGCATACCGGATGCATATGCACCCGAGCGATATCGTTGAGCTTGGTATATGAATTCAGGGTAGATTCCTACCTCGGGCAGCACTTTCTCGACATCGACTTCATGATGGCGTGCATAGGATTCATCGCGACCCCAAGGGTCTGGAACCATGGTTATCGGAAATCTTAGGTATTTTTCTAGTAATTCGGGATTTGGCATATTGAGAGGTACTTTTCTGAAAACATCGTAATCATCCCAGCTGTAGATGAATTTGACATTCTTGCCCCTATCTCTAAGTGCTCGAACCACAAGTTCTACCGATATCATTTCGCGAAAATTTCCAACATGAACTGTTCCCGAAGGAGTAATCCCCGATGCACAGGTATACAGGTCTTTTTCGCCCCATGTGTCTATGATTGTTTTGGCTGTCTGATCAGCCCAGTGGATAGATTTGTTCTGTTCCATGTCGTGGAAGTATAACGATATTTGCGTTTTTGTAGAATAGCAGCTGCCAATGAGGAGCTTTAGTAGGGTTTGAATTCCAATGAACAGTGCTTACACTGCCAGGACCCCTTGTTCGATGATAGCGATTTCTTCACCAGTAGGCATGAGGAGCACTACCGTAGGGGATCTTACAAGTCCATCTAAGTGAATAAGAGCTGGCGCATCTTCATCGTAATTCGATCCGATTGCAAAATGAATGGTACCCATGACTTTCTCATCTTCCAACATATTGCCCGAAATATGAGCAGCCGAATTGAGTCCAATGCCAAATTCTCCTAGATGGCGGGCATTTGTACCGTATGCGAGCGCTATCTCTGGAGACATTCCTTTCTCGCTTACAAGGCTAGAAGCCATAGAAAGCCCTTGCATCATTGCTGCATCTAGTCTTTTCGCTTCGTTTCCACCTTCGATGCCGATAACATAACCGCCCCGTACAGAGCACACAATGGGCTCCTCAATGACAATATCTCTCTCTATATCCGCAATAGACCCATCGAACACAATCGTACCTTCTGTCGATTTCAAAGCCGGAGAAATAAAAACCTCACCTGCAGGCAGATTACCTCCTTTGCCTGGATAGCGAAAATCCCCGTCATCCAACATTGCCTTGCGCTCGAGTATCGAGAATACAATATCGGTGCCACCAGGGCTCCGGACAAGGACCGTGCTTGCCCGATCGAGAAGACTCGCGAGTTCTGCTGCGGTCCTGCGCATTGTCTTATAATCGATTGGAACAGTTCTCAGAAAGATGTCCTTTGTAATTCCTGGTGCCCAGACTGCGCGCATCGCTTTGAGGCCGTGCAAGAGATAATTGAAGATATGGTCATAAGAGCGACCATCGGGAGCGAAGAGAGGCGATGCAAGCCTGGCCTTATCTTTACCTAGTTTTTCATTCGAAATCGAGAGCAGCACATCGGGAGATTCTTCGATCGCTCTGATAACTTCATCGTCTGCAAAATCGTGTTGGCTTTTAACTGGCTGAAGCAAAAAACGCACTTTTGCCCCTATTGCAGAAGCCTTTTTTGCAAAGGCTTTTGCTATCTCTTCCTGTTCGGTCTCAGGGTTGGAGATAATTAAAAGCCTTTCTGATTCTTTTACATCGAGACATTGAGTAAGTGCCACTTGTGCAACTTCTGCGAGGGTATACATCAACCGTCCTCCTGATGCCACTTAAAATCCGCAAAACGAGAGTTTGGAGCTAGATCCCAGCCATCCGTCTCTCCTCGCTGAAAATAATGCCATGCAATACCAGCAACCATAGCTCCATTATCTCCGCAGAGCGAAAGAGGAGGGAAATGCACATGCAAATCTTGCTTTGCTTCAAGTTTTCGTCTTAGGTATGCGTTAGCTGCAACCCCGCCACCCACAACAACTGTATTGATACCTGTATCCTGTACTGCACGATAGAGGCGGGATAGTAGTATATCTATTGCTGTTTTTCTAAAACTTGCAGCTATGTTTTCTGGCGTAACCTCTGCCCCTGGCCTAAGATATGAGGAGAGATGATAGATGACTGCCGTCTTAAGCCCTGAATAGGAAACATCATAACGATGCTCTCCTTTATGCAGAGAGGGCATGGGGAATTTAAAGGCCTTTTCATCGCCTTTCTCCGCAAGATTGTCGATTGCAATACCACCTGGGTAACCAAAGCCATAGTACTTAGCGACTTTATCGAAGGCCTCTCCTGCTGCATCGTCGATTGTCCTTCCAAGCACCTCAATTCTATTGAAATTTTCTGCACGGCAGAGAATCGTATGCCCGCCCGACACAAGGAGCCCAAGAAACGGATAGTTGATAGGTTCGATCAGCTGAGGAGCATAGAGATGAGCAAGCATATGATTTACGCCTTTGAAAGGAAGCTTCATAGACCACGCGAGTGCTTTTGCAAAGGACAATCCGACAACAAGAGAACCTATAAGACCAGGCATCGCGGTTGCTGCTACACCTTCTATAGAAGATGCCTTGATTCCAGCCTCAAATAGAGCGCGCTTTACCACGCCCATGATCCATTCTATATGAGCCCTGCTTGCGACTTCCGGCACTACACCCTGATATCGCTCATGGAGTGGAATTTGAGTCATGATTACATTGGAAAGAATATGTCGTCCGTCCTCCACGATTGCGGCGGCGCACTCATCGCAGGAAGTCTCAATCCCCAGGATCCGCATTGCCTGAATTCTCTTTTGCCTGCATTTTCATGTATTGGCTAATGGTTGAGAGCGAATAACCTTGTTGCACCAGTTCAGGATAGATTTCCATCAGTGTAGATGCAAGCTTGGATGACCATACATGGCCAATCATCACAGCTGCGCCCTTTTGCCGAGCAATCTGCTTTCCTTCTTCTATTGCAGCAAGAATTGATTCGCGGTCGCTATTATTATCCAGAAACACATCGCGCTCCATATATTGCGTTCCTATTTTTTGGCTCAACTCTGCGCACACAGTTCCAGGAGCCGTGAGAGAATTAACATAATATATGCCACGTTCCTTCGCAAGCTTCAGAATTGGAATCATACAATTTGAATCGCGGGTTACAGCAGAGCCCATATGATTGTTCATGCCTACAGGAGGATATGGAAGGCTATCGATATTTTCAGCGATTGTCTTTTCTATGGTTGCTTCATCCATTGAACAATAGACAGCGTGGGGGCCTGGGTCATTGCCTCCTAAGGCCTCCATAGGCTGATGAAGTATTAGCTCTTTTCCATACTGGTGTATTGCAATCGCAGAATCGTTGCTATGTGGAAGTTGAGGGAGAACGGCCAGAGTAATCGGAAAGGGAAGGTGGAGAAAGGCATCGAGTTCTCCGTTATTATAGCCCACATCGTCGATCACAATGATGAGCGTAGGCTGAGCTACACCACTTGGCAGGGCTGACAGTTGATCAGTAGAACTATAAGGTTCATCTTTTTCGCTTCCAGCTTTCTTGACTTCTTCTTCGGTTCCAGCCTGGATGTCTAAATCTGATGCTGTTCTTTTGGAGATCGAAGTTTTTCCCTTCCTTTCTTCAGGTGGAATGACTTCTAGATCTTCGTATCCTGGAGGTAGCTCAATTACATATTCAGGTGTTCCATAGGGGACATCCTTGGCCTTACTTAGCGAGTCTTTTGACATGATAGAATTAACTATTATTAGAGCGGCGATTGCCAAAAAAGCAGCGCTAGAAAGTAATATTGCATGATAAGAGGCTTTATGATTGCGCTTTTTCCTCACGCCTTCATCGTAGCTTGGACAGAATGGTTTATCAAGCGGTTAATCCGGCTTGAAGCGCAGTATGCCTTAGAGATTCAAGAGCCCTCTTTTCTATATGTCGTACCGTTTCTGCCGAACATCCTACAATAGAACCTACAGCCTTGAGCGATTGTTCGCGACTGCACCCGAGGCCAAAGCGTTTCGAAATTACTTCTTGCTCTCGCTCGGGAAGGGTAGATAAAAGCCAAGCGCTTTGCCATGTGCGGCTTGATTTTTCTATTTCGCGTTCGGGGTTATATCGCCAGTCCTCGTATACATCGAGGATTGAGAGCTCATCATTGTTTGTCTGCTCAAGAGATACAGGCTGGTCTCCCATGTGTAGAATTGCGGAGATCTCAGTCTCTTTCCAGCCTGTTTCGGTTGCTAATTCCTTTTCGGAAGGACACCTGGACAGTTCAAGGCTCGCACGCATCTGGATAGCTGATAGGCGCCTAAGAGCGTTTTCTTTTCTATGTGGCAAACGAATATGTCGGCCGGTATTTACAAGCGAACGCGATATAGCCTGGCGAATCCACCAAACGGCATAGGTAGAAAATTTAACATTTTTCGATGGGTCAAAGCGCTCAGCGGCCTTTACAAGCCCTATATTGCCTTCTTGTATAAGATCCATGAGCGAGTGCGGCGGAGACCACATAGATTTGGCAATGCGTACCACTAGGCGAAGGTTTCCTTCTACAAGCCTGTCTAGGGCGTGTTTATCTCCTTTAGCTATTTTTCCAGCTAGTATTGCTTCTTCCTGTCGAGTTACAAGGGGAATTTTTCTTATCGATTCAAAGTAGAGCTCGAGGTTTTCGTCGTTGTCTGAAATGGTCATGAATATTCCTCCAAAACTGATTCTTCTATGTAATTAGAAGCAAATATCGTGCCAAATTGGCAACGAAAGCAGACTAATCTATATTTTTATCTAGGATAAAAATATATTCGAATTATGATTTGAAAAATGAAATAAACGGTAAGATATTGAGGAATAAGTGTATGATATTTTATAACTAAGGCACGACTTATCCGTCTACAAAAGGAGACACCTTATCTTGAATCCAAATGTTTCTACTTCACATATTGTCGTGGGTCGACAGCTTGACCATTTCTGAAGATAGCAAAATGCAGGTGTGGTCCAGTGCTCTGACCTGTATTCCCAGAGCGGCCTATAGTTTCACCTTGATTTACGCTTGCTCCCTTTTGCGCCAGTATCGAATCCAAATGGGCATAGAGCGACTGATAGCCATCAGCATGTCGGATAATCACATAATTGCCAAATACCGCATTGTAGCCCTTGTCTGCAACCTTACCCTCACGGGTTGCTTTGACAGCTGTTCCTCTGTTTACTACGATATCTATCGCCGCGTGAAAGGTCCGCTGTCCGCTAAAGGGATTTATGCGGTATCCGAATGGTGAAGAGATCTGGCCGCGAACAGGCCATATAAAAGTTTCGCCATAAAAGTTGCGCAAAACTGATGCGTTGAGTTTGGCATTTGGTATGAAAATGCGCTCTCCTATTCTAATTGTTGCTGAGGACATATTGTTGGCATCGGCGATGCGCGTCATATCTACTCCATAAGCCCTGGAAATAGAAGATAGACTCTCATTCTTTTTGACGGAGTGATATACACCATTCATATTGGGTATTTTGAGTGTTTTGCCAACTTGAATTTGGCTTTTGGAGCTCAGATTGTTTGCTGAGATTATGGTATCTTCGCGAATACCAAATCTGCTTGCAATTGTCTGCAGAGTGTCACCGCGACGTATAGTATAGGTTTTCTCCGCAAGGAGCGAGGGAATCGGTGGAAGGGTTGATTCATCGGCGGGCGTAGATGATGGTTCAGGTTCAAGCATTGCCATAAGCGCTTCTTGCGCCGAGTTTTCATCTGGAAGGCTAATGCTAGGATGAGAATGCGATATTAAAGAGGCTGCAAGTACACCAGCTCCACTTGTGGTCAATAGAACTGCAATCAATAAGAGAATACGCCGTGGCAGCTTGATTAGATTCTTGAATGGATTTCGATGGGATTGTTGTAGATCGTTGGAAGGCTTTTCTCCTGAGGGATTGTAGTTCCCTTTGACAATTGAAGGAGAGAAAAAAGGCTGACTAGCAGGCCTTTGCTTTTGCATCGATGGTATTGAATGATCTTTTTTGGATTTTTTTGGTGGAGTCTTTTGAATGAAATCTTCGCCAGAGAGCACTGAAACAAGAGGCTTATTGAGAATTTTATCTGCTTCAAGGACAGAATTCTCAGAGTGATCCACAAATTTCATAGCTTCTTTTGTATCGGCATGTTTTAGCCGATAATTTAATTTAAGCTGTCGAAAGCCAGAATACAAGAGAGCAAAAGGGAGATATTCATGAAGGGGTCACCCCGTCCAAAAGCAAAAAAACTCGACAGCTTAATGATTACTATACTAGCTATTGTTATTATGGCCTTCTTGGTTAGGTTTTTTATTCTCGATGCGGCCATTGTGGAAGGGAAATCCATGCTTCCCTATTATAGGAACGGCGAGGTGGTATTGATCATGAAGGCAGCCTATGGAATCCGAAGTTTAGAAGGGAATTACTGGATGCGATGGAGGCAACCGGCTGCAGGAGAGGTTGTTGCGGCTCTATCACCTTCTTCGCATGAGATAATAATAAAAAGAATAGGGGAGGTTCGCAGACAAGGAGAGGAGTTCACGTATTTCCTAATAGGATACAATCCGATTGAATCGATCGATTCAAGAGATTTCGGACTCATACCCTTTGATTCAATAATAGGAAAGGTTATTCCTCAGAGGTAGGCGCAGATGGAGAATGGTACACAAACCTGCTTCCAACGAAGAATACTTGTGCTTATCGCTTTGTTGACAGTATTTGCTGGTGTTGTTCTGGTTCGATATGGCTTGCTGGCTTTGGAAGGACCAAAGAATAAAGAGCTCTCAGCAGAAGCACCTATGGAACGAGGGAGGATTCTTGATAGAAATGGAAAGCTTTTGGCTTTCGACATTCCAAAATTCAATCTTGCCATCCGTAAAAATGAAATTGATCCATATAGAATCTCCAAAGATCTGAGTAGTGCAGCAAAATCAATCGGCGTGCAGCCTGAGTCTCTTGAGCAGAAGATAAGGGAATCGAGCCAGAATTTTGTATATCTCGCCAAGAGGCTGGATATCGATATGGCAAAGCCTCTGCAGGCAAAAATCGAAAAAGGAGAGCTTGCTGGCTTTGTGCTCGAAGAAATAAATGGCCGAATCTATCCTGAAGGGAGATTAGCCTCGCACCTGATTGGCTTTACAGGAGAAGGGAATACTGGACTAGAAGGCGTCGAATTTAAATATGACAAAGAGCTTTCTGGTATTGGAAGCGACAAGCCCCGCGGAAACGATGTCTATCTGACTATAGATGCGCGACTTCAGTATTCATTAGAAGGAATCGCACGCAAAGCCTTCGAGCAAAATAAAGCCGAATCCATTTTTATGTTAGCAATAGATGTCAATAGCGGCGAAGTTCTCTCCTATGTTCAGATGCCGGATTTCGATCCAAATACTTTTGGAAGTTTCCGAGAATCGGAGCGCGAGGACAGAATGTCTGTGTATTCCTACGAACCAGGAAGCGTGTTCAAAATATTTTCGATGTCATCGATACTTGATGCTGGTCTAATAACACCGAGGACTAAATTCAACTGCGATGGCGCATACCAAAAGACTCTTCCTTCTGGAGAAAGAATCATAATAAAGGATTTAAACTCCTATGGAATGTTGGATTTAGCAGGTATTCTTGCCAAGAGCAGCAATGCTGGGGCTGGGTATGCTTCAGATCGCATCTCGGAGAACGAGTTCTATTCGCGAATCTTGAGCTTTGGTTTTACAGAAAAGACAGGAATTGGATCCCCTGGTGAGAATCCTGGAAGCTTAAGAGAACCTTCAAAGTGGTCTGCACGAACAAAACCCACTGTGGCTATAGGACAAGAGATACGTGTCACGGCATTGCAGATGATAACCGCCTCGGTCGCTATAGCAAATGGAGGTATTCTGCTTAAGCCCAACACCATATCCCGCATAGAGGATGCCAATGGCAATATGATTTATTCACATGAAGTCATAGCTAAGCGACGAGTCATTGCGCCCGAGACATCTAGAGCAATAATAGCCGCGATGGAATCAGCTGCAAGCCTTGAGGGGACAGGATGGCGAGCTAAGGTTCCTGATGTGCGTATGGCCGTAAAGACCGGAACGGCGCAGATGATAGATCCAAAAACTAAAGCCTACTCGGATACGGACTTTATTGCCAGCACACTAGGAATATTGCCAGCAAATAATCCAAAGCTTGCAATATATGTTGCCATTGTAAAGCCAAAAGGAGAATCATATTTAGGCGGCCAGATTGCTGCGCCAGTTTTACGAGATGCAGCTGAAGCTGCGATCAGCATTCTTGGCCTGCCAAGAGAAAAAAGTCTCAATGCTAATCATGCTGGGGTAGTGGTGATCCAGGAGCCTCCTTTAGCTTCGATTGGCGCAAACATGCCAGATCTAAAAGGCTATTCCAAGCGTCAATTGCTGCCCCTTCTTTTGCGAAACGACATCGAAGTCCATCTTGAAGGGGACGGATATGTTGTTGCTCAGTCTCCGTCTCCGGGTACAGTCGTAGAGGCTGGCACAAGAATAGTGCTTCGGTTACAATGATTTTTCAAGACATTTCTGGCTTGAGGTATGAAGAATGAATAGAGATGAAGCAGTTGTCTTATGGAAGCAATGGAATAGTGATGAATCTCTTTGGCACCATGCTCTTTCAACTGAAGCCGTGATGCGCCATTTTGCACAGAAATATGGTGAGGACGCAGAATATTGGGGGCTCATAGGTCTTTTGCATGATATCGATTACGAGAAGTTTCCAGAGGAGCATTTGGGGCATGCACGAGATATTCTTGCATCGGCCGGCTTTGATGATGCATTTATTCGATCTGTAGAAAGCCATGGCTGGGGAATATGCACACAAGTCGAACCTGAGCTCTTAATGGAAAAGGTGCTTTTTGCTACTGACGAATTGACCGGTTTCATTGCCGCTTGCTCCTATGTTAGGCCATCGCGGAGTGTACTTGACTTGGAAGTAAGATCTGTAAAGAAGAAATGGGGCTCTGCTGCATTTGCAGCTGGTGTGCGCAGAAATGTCATAGAACAAGGAGCCCAGATGTTGGGCATGACCCTCGACGAGCTTATTGGTGAGACAATTCTAGCCCTTAGGAACGTCGCTTCGGAAATAGGGCTTAAAGGGAATCTATAGCTCAAAGGGAATTCAATAATAGATATCAATGGAAAGAAACAATGCTTGAAAAGATTTCAGAGACCTTTACAGATGTATTTAGGACAATAAGCGGCAAATCGGCTATTTCAGAGAAAAATGTCGAAGATGCCCTAGATCGAATTAAAATCGCGCTCCTTGAAGCCGACGTAAATGTGAGAATTGTGCGCCGCTTTGTCAATGGTGTGCTAGAAGAAGCCAGAGGGGAAAAGGTGCTTCGCTCTGTCACACCTGGGCAGCAATTTATCAAGATAGTCTATGACCGCATGGTCGCTCTTCTGGGCGATGAAAAGCAAGACCTCCTTCTAAAAGGGACTGATACTCAGAGCATAATCCTTCTCTTAGGTCTTCAGGGTTCAGGAAAGACTACTACCGCAGCGAAACTTGCAAACTTTCTTAAGAAGAGAGATCGAAAAGTATTGCTCGTAGCATGCGATCTTGTGAGACCTGCAGCGGTGGAACAGCTCGCCGTGCTTGCTGGACAAGTCGGTGTTGATATCCATAGAGAAGAACTAAAAGATCCGATACAGGTAGCACGCAATGCTTTAGCACGGGCAAAGCGTGAAGGTCATGATGTTATCATCGTCGATACGGCGGGTCGTCTCCAGATCGACGAGCCTCTCATGCAAGAATTAGCGAGAATTCGTGATGTGCTTTTGCCGGTGGAGAGCCTTCTTGTGGCGGATGCTATGACTGGCCAGTCTGCAGTCGAAATTGCCAAAGCATTCGATGAAAGAATTGGAATAACTGGCGCTATCCTGACAAAATTCGATTCAGATACGCGTGGAGGAGCCGCGCTTTCACTAAAATCCATTACTGGCAAGCCAATAAAGTTCATTGGTGTCAGTGAACGCATCGATGGGCTCGAACCCTTTTACCCAGATAGGATTGCCAATCGCATTCTAGGCATGGGAGACATAGTATCGCTCGTGGAGAAAGCTCAGGAAGTCTACGACCAAAAGGAAGCTCTTGAGCTCGAACAGAAAATCAGCAAGGAAAGCTTTACACTCGAAGATTATCTAGGTCAGATTCAAAAAATGAAAAAGATGGGCTCCGTCAAGTCGATGCTCGAAATGATTCCAGGTCTGGCAGGTCAAGTTGATGAGGACCAAATAGATCTCGAGGAGATGAAATATGAAGAGGCTATCCTTCTGTCCATGACAAAAAAGGAACGTCAGAATCATCTGATTATAGGCCCCTCCAGGCGCACTAGAATCGCAAAAGGCTCAGGCACTTCTGTAGCTCAGGTCAATAGACTCCTCAAGAAATTCGAAAAATCCAGATCTATGATGAAAAAAATGGTAAAGAACAAAGGAGCCATGGCAAAAATGTTTGGAAGTGGAGCTAAATAATTCAATCTGATATAAAGTAATATTTTGAACGAGCCAGTTTTTATCCTGACCACTTTACATAATCTGTCATTTTCGGTATATTGCATCGACTATGTTTAATGGAGACTACAATGTCGAGAGTGTGTGAAATCTGCGGCAAAGGGACGCTTTACGGAAACAATGTATCACATTCAAAGAACCGCACAAGCCGGACCTGGTATCCGAATCTCATCAAAGTGCGCACAATTGAGAATGGAACTGTGCGCCGCATAAAAATATGTGCTCGCTGTCTCAAATCTGGAAAAGTGGAGAAATACATCTAGTTGTTTCTTCATCGGATTTAGGGAATATGCTTGCCGATTTGTGATGAATTAACAAGAAAGCCGCCAAAATATGGCGGTTTTTTTATTCCCACAGTATATTGATAAGCGGCTGACAAATATGCTCCAGAGATAGACTAGAGCCTGGATGGGTGGGGCTATAGAAGCCTCGAGTTGATGCCGATACAATAATGAATAGTCGTGTATTGAAAGGGTTTATAATGTATTGTGCGAAGCCTTCTATCGTAGTGCGCAATGTGTTTTTTGCAATTCTCTTCTCTATAATTTCCTTCGCAAGCGATGCAATGGAGCCCCTTCCTTATAGGCTTTTTCCTGCTCTCTATAGGAAAGAAAACATTTCTCGCATTGATCAGAATATGAGCCTTGCTAATTATCAATCCAGTGGAGGCTTTCTGTGGGAAAGGGTACCTCTTGTGGCGAACAATACTATTCTCGCTTATTATGGCAGTCCTCTATCCGATAAAATGGGCATACTTGGCCTTTATCCGAAAGAAAAGATCGCCGAAATGTTAAAGGAGATGGCAGTACAGTATGACCAGGTAAATGGCAAGGATGGAGTGATTCCAGCATTCTATATCATCTATGGGACTTGCTGGCCAGGAGGAGAGATAGGTTATCTAGACGATAAAATACTTCTGGATTACATCAGATATGCTCAATCTATGGGCATGCTTGTATTTATCGATCATCAGATAGGTAAATACAGCCTTCGGGGAGCCATGGATAAGATCTTGCCATTTTTACGATATCCAAACGTCCATCTAGCGATAGATCCGGAGTGGAGAACGCTCAACCCAATGAAAGAAATAGGATCTATTACCGCGGCTGAGCTTAATGATGCTCAGAATTATATGGATGCATATATCAGGGCGAATGATATTCCTGGTATACGTATGCTTGTTGTGCATCAGTTCGCAGACAAGATGATTCAAGGTCGTGAAGAAGTGATATCGCACAGGGATCGTGTCATTCTTATTCATACCGCGGATGGTTTCGGTGCTCCGAAGCTCAAGAAAGCCACTTATCAAAGAAACGCGAACGCAGAGAATATGCCGGTAAAAGGTTTCAAGCTCTTTTTCAAATCTGATTTTCCTCTAGCGGGATTCGATATGCCACTGATGTCGCCTGCCGAAGTTATGCAGCTTGAGCCAAGGCCAAGCTTAGTCATTTATCAGTGATGAGTCAGCCCTGAAGTTGGGCTTTTCCTGTGATAGATTGAATCTGAAGGTTTCTTTAATAGAGAAGGGGATATCGATGAAAAAAGCCCGGGTTTTTGCAATGATGCTTGTATTGGTCTCTATTAGTATAAGTGGGGTTTTTGGCTATGATCCGCCCAAGGGAGCATCGCTGCTTGGCCGTATTTACGGTCCTTGGATGATGGGCGCTGGGATGTCGCTCACTGAAAAAGGGGACAATACATGGAATTTTCTTTTAAACCCAGCTTCTACCTCGGAAGAAGAACTTCCCATTCTCGCTTTATCCTACACAGGCATCTCCGACACCTCTTCAGGGGGGCCTCAAGGTTGGGGTAGTGCAGCAATGGCAGCTTTCAGCCTGCCCCAAGCATATGGCGTATGGAATGGCTCTGTACGACTTTTTAGCGCTCCAGGTTCAATGATAAGCATGCCACTTGGGACTTTTGCTACTGTCGGAGGCGGATTCTCGAAAAAAATCTCAGATAGTCTATCGGTGGGAGCTTCGGCTTGGCTTGCAATGGGAGGGAATGGCAGCTTTGGATGGGGGCTTTGGTCCGATATTGGAATTGTCAAAGAATTTGCCGATATGGGATTTTTGAAGAATCCGAGATTAGGTTTTGTTTTTAGCGGAATTGGAAAAGAATTCAACTATCAGGCACCGCCAATAGGCATGTCGCCAGGAAGCATTGCTTCTACTGGCTTTCCTCCTGCCTTCAGCCCAGGTCTCGGATTTAGCGCGGATCTTCTAAATGATTACAATATGCGTATAAGGGCCAATGTTGATTTGCGTGCGCCTTCGTTTGGAGATTTAGAAGGTGAGCTGGGACTAGGCATTTCTTATCGAAACATGCTTAATCTTCGAATTTCTTTAGCAGAAAGCCTATATGATATTCAAAAGAAAACTGGGCGGAGTATGTGGCCTTCTATTACGATTTCGGGAAGGATACCTCTTGGTAGCAAAGACCCTCAGAACAAGGGAGTATCGGCTATTGTTCCAGCTTTTGGGTTCATGCCTCTTTATGATAGCTTAGATTCATTCTCTATTGGCGCTCAGCTTTCCTGGAGACAGCCTGATAAGAGCTCTCCCGAAGTAAAGCTCGAGCTTCCACCTTCGGTAGGAGGTCCTCCTGTAGCTTATATTTCGCCCAATAGCGATGGCAAACAGGACAAGCTAGAGATTCCTCTTTTGGTAAAAGACGACCAGGGAATTGTAGCTGGCTGGCTCTTCAAGGTTGAAGACCGCTCTTCTGGCAAGGTAGTACGGACTATTACAAAATATTCTGATCTTCCTGATCGTATAGATTCCTTTTCTTCCCTTAAGCAGGGTTTTGGTTATGTAAAGAAGAATGTGCAGGTTCCGGATGTCTTGGATTGGGATGGCAAAGATGATGAAGGCAATCCAGTACCCGAGGGAACATATATCGTGAGTTTCCATGCTTGGGATGATCTTGGAAACACAAATGCAAATTATGACTCTTGCATGAATGTTGTTGTAGACCGAACAGCGCCAATAGTGAATGCATGGGTATTGAGCAACGAACAGCCCTTGCAAGGCTTTGACATAATGATTTTTAGCCCTGATGGCGATAATAGCAAAGATACGATTTCCTTCCGCGTTCAAGGCTCTATAGAAGATAACTGGAAGTATGAGATTCTCAATGAAGGCAATGTCGCTGTTAGGACAATGGAAATAAAAGGCAGAAGCGCGCCGCGCGACTTTGTTTGGGATGGCACTGATGATAGAGGCAAAAGAGTCCCCGATGGTTACTATCGTTTCAAGCTTTCTACCATGGATCCTGCTGGAAACACTGGCTATAAAATCATCGGTATTTCTGATGATAAATCAGACTGGATCATAGTAGACACCAGCAGACCTGCAGTAAAGGTTGCAGCTGACAAGAAGGCCTTTAGCCCAAAGAAAGAAGGAGAAGCGGGTGCTGCACAAATCTCTTTCGAGCTTGAATCCTTAGATAACCTTGTTACCTGGAAAGAGTTCATTCAAGATCAGAACGGCAAGACAGTCTGGAGCTCCTATGGTGATGGCTCGACACCACCTCCTAGATCTTTCCGGTTTAGCGGACTTGATCCTTCTGGACAAGTGCTTCCAGATGGACAGTATAGAGCAGGCATTGAGATGAAATATCGAAATGGATATTCGCCTCTCAGCTACTCGGAATCTCTTATACTCGATGCGACGCCACCATCTGCCGCAATTGTTCTTGATGATATTCGAGCTATTTTTAGCCCTGATGGAGATGGAAGCAGAGATGTACTAGCCTTTAGTTTATCAGGAAGCAAAGAAGATGTATGGAATCTTAGCATCTGCCATGAAGCTGGTGAGTCAGTCTACACCCGACAATATCACGATACTCTACCAGAGCATTTTGAATGGGATGGTACCGATTCGACAGGCCGCCGTGTTATAGATGGTAAGTATACATTAAACCTCGAAAGTGTAGATGTTGCGGGTAATGAATTCAAGATTAGTTATAGCCCAATTATTGTAGACACAAGAACGCCAAGCGCCTCTTTTGTGTTAAACAGGGAAGCCTTTAGCCCGAATGATGATGGTGTCGCAGATATTCTTGGTGTCAATTTGCAAATTGACAGCATTGATGGGCTTCTGAACTGGAAGCTTTATGTATCCTCCACAGTAGAAGGCGGAGCGAACGCTGAAAAGACAAGTGGACGAATTGCACTGCTTGATGGCAATAGAAGTAGTCCTCCTCCAACTGATTTCCAATTCGATGGCAAGGCAGAAGGAGCACTGCTAAAAGAAGGTGCTTATCAATTTGGACTCTCTCTAGAATATGAAAATGGCTGGAAGACAACAAGGTTGAGCCCTGAATTTGTTATCGATATCACCGCACCAAAAGCTCAGATTTC
Source organism: Spirochaetota bacterium (assembly GCA_022704665.1). Classification (GTDB taxonomy): domain Bacteria; phylum Spirochaetota; class Spirochaetia; order Treponematales; family Rectinemataceae; genus Rectinema. The sequence continues at coordinate 92,418 of JAKJFY010000002.1, forward strand.
GCGTTCGAGAGCATTCTTCAATCCACGTGGTGAAACTAGGCAGTCGCAGGTGATTATTTCTCAGATTGGCTCGAAAGAAACTCTATGGACAGGAGAATTGCGCGATAGCCAGGGTGCGCTGAGGTGCAAGTGGGAATTTAGGGACAGTCAGCCATCTGAAATCCTTTGGGATGGCAGAACAGCCGAAGGAGCGCTTCTCCCTGATGGAATCTATGCCTATCGCCTATTCTGTATAGATTTAGCCGGGAACAGTTTTGCATCGGAGCCTATCTTGATTGGTGTCGATACTGTTACCAAACAATCCTCGATTTCCGCTGATACTATGGCTATTAGCCCGAATGGAGATGAGATTCAGGATAAGATGATCCTTTCTATAGACGCAACAGCGATAGAGAGCGTGCAAGATTGGCAACTTGCAATACTTGCTGGACAAGAGAGGATTATGGAGTGGAAGGGCAGTGGAAATGTGCTACGGACTATTGTTTGGGAAGGCACAACCTTAGCTCGCTTGCCTGTTCCTGACGGCAACTATACAGCTATCTTCCGAGCCGAATACCCCAATGGAGATTCCACGGAAGCGAGTTTAGGCCCCCTTATCGTAGATCGAATAGCGCCACAAGCGACTGTTAGTCTTTCTAGGTCGATCTTTTCTCCAAATGGGGATGGGATAAAT